>JBJTAW010000137.1:0-6299 GCA_046091025.1 Chakrabartia sp.
GCATTATTCAGACGATTGAGGCCAACAGCACATTGCCGTCGGCCGTGCGGTTTCACCCGCAAATTGATGTGCGGTCGGCAGGCGACCTTTTGTTTAGAGCGGGCTTTTCAACGCCCGTCGCGGATCAGGATGTGATCAGCGTCGATTATGGATCCTTTCGGGCGCTGCGCAACGACATCCTTGGCGCAGCGACCGGGAATGCTCTCAATTCATGCCAACCAATGTCGCGCGAACTTTACAGCAGCGCACGAGCCGAGGTCGAGACAGGACATACAGAAGTTTTTGCACCGATTTTCTTGACCGGATGGGCACCCGATACAGGGGAGGTAAAGCCCGCAGGCCCCGTCAAAGGACTTGGCGGAGCCTTTTAACCAGCGGCACGTCTGCTGGTGGCATATCAAATTCAGTCAACTGGTCGGCAGAACACCAGCAGAGATCGTCTGCGATCAACGCCTGCGGCTCCCCTTGCCATTGGCGGATCAAATAGAGCATCAGGATGAGGTCATCCTTGTCCCCAGCAACGCTCGCGAACGCAAAGGGCTCAAGGTCTGTCTCTAGAACGTTGATGCCCAATTCCTCTTCCAATTCCCGCACCAGCCCAGCCGCAAGGCCTTCATCGGCCTCAATCTTGCCGCCGGGACATTCCCATAGGCCAGCAAGCGGTTTTCCCTCTGGCCGCCTTTGAATAAGGATTTTCTGGTCCGCACGAACCATGGCTGCCGCCACAATCAGCCTGCGTTGGCGTGTCATCTGTTCAATATGTGTCACCAATCCGCGATAGGCACTTGCCGCGCACCGAGCAAGCGTCACCCTGTTTTAGCGCGGGCCAGTGTGACGACCTTCACCTTCTGCCCAACACGCAGAGGTTCATTTTCAGCCAGACCATTCAACACTCGAAACCGCTCTTGCTGATAATCTGCATAGGCCATCCGGGCGGATAAGCTCTGGATCGTATCTTTGGCCCCAACAGTCACGATATCGATCTGACGAGAACGAATAGCAGCCGCTTCCGTATCTGAAAGCTTTCGAACACTATCAAACAACGGGCGAAAAACTGAAGACCCCACGGGCGTCATGGACACAATATGATACGCCGTTTTCGGTCCAAATTCATAGGCATAGACGGTCACATCGACCCAGCCGGAATTTGTCGTCGCGCGCGCCACAGCATAGGCAACTGGAAGACCGTTCACATTTGTGCGGCGGACCGTGCTGCTGCTCAACGTGCTTTGGCTGCCGCCAACATCCCGAAGAACACGGCGCACATAGGCGTCTAGGTCACCGTCAAACTTTCCCCCGGAAAACTGGGCCTTACCGCCCGTACCGGTGATCGTCACGGCATCAGGCGCGTTGTTCAGCACAAATCCGGCAGGTGCGGCGAAAGAGAGCCTCAAATCAGGGTGACGAAACAGGCTGCCTTCAACCAGCCCTTGGTTGGGATCATCGTCATATAACATGCCATCCAGCATGGCGACAAACGCATCCCGATTAACAGTCCGCGCGTTGTGCGCCATGGTTGCGGCTTTCTGACGCGCGCGGACGACTCGGCTGCCGGGATCCGGGTGGGTGCTCGCCCATTCAGGCAGCGGCTTGTCGCTTTTGCCCACACGGCGCGTATCAAGGGACGTTTGCGCCGCCAGCGAAGCCAACATGGTCGAGGCGGCCATGGGATCATACCCCGACCGTGTCAGATAGATCACACTAAGATCGTCCGCCTCATATTCCTGCGCGCGTGAATAGCTCAGTACATAGCGTTGTGCGATGGCACTGCCCAGTTCCTGGCCCAATCGCGCGCCACTATCGCCCAGGAGGACACCGCCAAGAACGGTCGCCAAAACAGCCCCAAGCCCTGCGCGCGTTGCCCGGCTGTTGCGCTTAGCGGAATGACGCGCCGCGACATGCCCGACTTCATGACCGAGAACCGAGGCTAATTCCGCCTCATTATTCATAAGGGCCATCAGCTGGCGGGTGATGTAAACATACCCACCGGGAATGGCGAAAGCGTTGTTCACAGGCGAATTTAGCAAAGAAATGGTAAATTCTTTCGGCGAGTTGGCTAGGCCCGATTGCGCGGCGACGAACTGGCCAATGCGCGTCACATAGGTGGATTGCTCGCCCTCATATAGCCCGCCAAATTCCGCTAGAAGCTGCGGATGCGCCTTTGCGCCATCGGCCTTGTCCCGCGCCGAGATGGATTGCGGGACCTGCGCCTGCGCTTGAGTATCTATGAAGAATAGAGGGCCAGCGGATGCGGCCACCAGCGCGAGTCCGGCAATGCCAAAGAGCCATAATCTCATCTGCTATAAACTCCATCAGCGCGCAAAGTCCGCCGAGCCAGAGCTTGCCCTAGAGAACGCCCATCGCAAGGAATTTCTCACGTCGGCCCTGACGTAGATCATGCGATGACTGTCCGCCCAGCATATTCAGAGATTTTTCAATAGCTTGGGAAAGTGCCGAAATGGCAATGGACGGGGAACGATGACCACCACCAAGCGGTTCGCGCACCACCTCATCCACAATGCCAAGCTGTTCCAGCTGTTGTGCGGTGATTCGCATCGCTTCGGCAGCATCAGCCGCTTTTTCCGAAGTCCGCCACAAAATGGAGGCACAACCTTCTGGCGAAATGACAGAATAAACTGCGTGCTCAAACATTAAGATCCGGTTCGCTGCCGCAAGCGCGACAGCACCGCCAGACCCGCCCTCGCCAACAATGGCCGCGATCATGGGCACACCAAGTTCCAAACATGCTTCGGTAGAGCGGGCAATAGCCACGGCCTGCCCGCGCTCTTCTGCCTGACCCCCCGGGAACGCGCCCGACGTATCGACGAGCGTGACAACGGGCACCTGAAACTTATCAGCAAGCTGCATCAGGCGGATCGCTTTGCGATAGCCTTCCGGCTTTCCCATGCCGAAATTATGCTTAATCCGCGATGCGGTATCATCGCCCTTTTCATGACCAATGACCATGACGCGACGGCCATTAATGCGGCCAAATCCGCCAATAATCGCCTGATCATCGGCAAAGGCACGGTCACCCGCGAGCGGAAAAAAATCTGTAACCATACCCGCGATAAAGTCTTTAAAATGGGGACGATCCGGATGGCGGGCAATCTGCGTTTTCTGCCATGGCGTCAGCTTGGCATAAATTTCATGAAGAAGCTTATCCGCCTTGCCCTCAAGACGCGCAATTTCTGGCTCAATATCGGCGCTGCCTGCGCTTTCGCGCAATTCGGCGATGCGGGCCTGAAGTTCGGCGACAGGCTTTTCGAAATCTAAATAGGCAAACATGAAGTTGCGGTTAAGGGCGGCGACGCCGCTCGTCAACGAGCGGATGATGCGCATTCACCAATTCGACCAGCCGTTGCCGATCTACATGGGTGTAAATTTCGGTCGTCGCGATATCCGAATGTCCCAACAACATTTGCAGCGCGCGTAGATCCGCCCCGCCTTCCAGCAAATGGGTTGCAAAGGCATGCCGGAGGACATGGGGACTTATCCGTTCTGGAGGAAGGCCGACATCACAGGCCAGAACCTTGATCATTTGAAACAGGCGAACACGGCTCAGATGTGCCCTGCCTGAGGGGAACAGCCAATTGCTGCCCGCCGGACGCATCTTCAGCCAACCCGCCACCGCCCGGCGCGCACGATCCGAAATGGGGACGAAGCGTTCCTTATCCCCCTTCCCTTTTAGAATGACAAAGGGACGGTCCAGGGCAATGGCGCGAACGTCAAGAGAAACAGCCTCCGTCGCGCGCAATCCTGACCCATAAAGAAGCTCCACCAGCGCGTAGAGACGGACATCTGCCATTGTTGGGCTACTGGCCTGAATGCGGCGCTCCAACTCTTCAAACAGGACGCTCATGTCCTGATGAGACAACGTCTTTGGCAAGGGGCGTGCCCGACTAGGCCGAGGAAGCGCATGAGAGGGATCGTCTTGCCTGATCCCTTCGTCCACCAGAAAGGCGAAAAAGCGCCGTAAAGCAGAAGATTTTCGGCACAAGGAAGAGGCCGCAAGATCAGACCAATTGTCCGCAAGGCGATTCAAATCCTCCGGCAAAGCGAGATGCAGCTTTCCCGAAAGCAGCTTAGACGCTGCGCGCAGATCGCCCTGATAAGCCAACAGGCTGTTGCGCGCGGCCCCGGCCTCAGCCGACATCATTTCTAGAAAACTGGCAATGAACCGAAAATCGTCGCCGGGCTCCATATCACGCGCGCGACACGGCTTCTGTCGCAATCATGCGGGCCTCTGGCTCCAACCCAACCAGACGGAGAGCTCTCACGATGCGATAAAGGTGCTCGGGCGGAATGTCGGACCATCTATTGGCCTGAAGGCCCGCTGCACATAAAATGGCAACTGTGCCCGGCGCGCGCAGATTAACGGCACGGTCCAAAGCATCCGTCCAGCGGGTCCTCTTGCCAAGCGGAACAGAAAAAGCCTCTGCCATTGCCGACACATTATTTGAAGGAATACGTCCCAAGCCCGCCAATCCGGCAAAAAGCAATTGCGCCCGCAACTCCCCATCATCGCTGGATGCGGCCCCAAAATCCCGGATCTGCGCATCCGAAATACCACCCATCGCTCTCGGGGTGCTTATCGCCAGCAGGCCCCATGCCGCATCGTCCCCAGTTTCTTGAACAACAGGAGCCCATTTGGCAGCCTGACGGTCCAACCCGGATGACAGCATCGACGATAAAAGGTCAAAATATTGGTCCGAATGGTCAGAACTTGGTGAAATGCGGGCCGCTGCTCGCGCAGTTGCAACCTTGCGAACATAACGCTGCCATTCGTCGTCAACCCCTTCTGCCCAAAACTTGCCCAACGCTTCCACACGCGCATCATCATCCCTGCCGGCATAGGAATCGCGCAGCAGATCAAACAAGGGATTGCCACGTTCGGCAGGGTCTTGTTCCTCAAAGGCTGCACCATAAAAATCCATAAGCGCCGCACTTGATAAAATGCCCTTCACAGCGGCCCGTTCAGCATCCGGCAGGCGCACCGTATAGCTCAATAACGGCGCCTGTGCCCGCCAAAGTCGCACCCGCATGTCGACGCGATTCATCAATCGATCGGGAATTTGCAAACCAGTCGATGTCGCCATGCCATAGCGCCACACATCCAAACGGCTGAAATTATCCCAATTAATTATTACCGAACGCCGCGTATCCTGCGCCGCACCAACAACTTTCTCAGCAAGCAAAACATCGGCGTCATTATCCCCCCGACGGCTGCGCGCACGATCCAAATAGGCAGTCGCGAGCGAGGTTTCGCCCGAAAAGGCAGAACAAATGGCACGCGCAAGCAGCCAAGCGGTATCCCGACCGGAACGATCGGCGGACTCCGCCATCGGGCAAAGCGCCGCCGGGTCAGCTGAAGCCAAAGCCGCCTGCATGCCAAAAACATAGAGAGACGGGCTGTAGCGATCCACATCAACCGCCTGCGCAAGGGCGCGTGCCTGTGTCGCCTCCCCCATGCGCACCAGCAGCCAAACCCGCTCCGCCGCCCAATCCGCTGCACTGATATTCGCTGGCGTCTCAGCCCGGCTCAACATCGCACGGCGCAGCACGATAGAGGCCCAGCGAGACGCTATGGGCGCACCCATACCACGCATGACCCGCGCCAGATAACGGCCATTGGTGCCAGCAAAGGCCCCTGCCCCCATATCACCATCTGTTGGCCCCAATAGGCCAACCCGATCAACCCCACGGCGCGCCGCGGGAGGCATATCGACAAGCGCTGCTGCGGGTGTCTCGGCTTCGTCTGCCAATGCCGCGGCGGAAGCTGCGCCTTCTGTTGTATCGATGCTAGCCGCACCCACTGCTTGTTTTGCCGGAGGGCTCGGAGCCGCGGAAGATTTAGCGGATTCAGTGGGGCGAGGTCGCTGCGCATCCGTGTCCGTTTTGCGCGGTGCGGGGGCGTCCCCAACCCCCGGGGGAAGGATCGATTCGGGACGTCCCTGCCCAATTGCTGGGAGCGTAAAAGCGGCCACTGCCGCAGCCGACAGTCCACAGATTAAGGCCCGTGCCGTCTTCATCATCGAACCCCGCCACGAAACATAGCGATCTGAGTGATCGGCCAAGCCATTCTGCCAATTTATCCTTCACCAAATAATGCAACGGCCTTTTGCCCCATTGGCTGCCTATGTGTATAGCCCCCTTCCAATGATTTCGAAGCGACCAAAATCTGGCGGCTCAAAAAAGAAGCCGATCGCGCTTGTCGGCATGATGGGTGTCGGGAAGACGAGCATTGGCAAACGGCTCGCCCAAAAACTGGATCTGCCCTTTGTCGATGCCGATGACGA
>JBJTAW010000138.1:0-3235 GCA_046091025.1 Chakrabartia sp.
GCCTAAAAGAGATGAAATAAGGGGCCTGATGATGTCGGACAACACAGCAAAGCTTACACTTGGGGGCGCGGACAGCAATTATGCGGTGCGTCAGGGGACGATCGGGCCGGATGTCGTCGACATTCGTAAGCTCTACGCCAGCACGGGCGCGTTCACCTTTGACCCCGGCTTTTTGTCAACGGCGGCCTGCGAATCAGGCCTGACCTATATTGATGGCGACGAAGGTGTCCTCCTCCACCGCGGCTATCCGATTGGCCAGTTGGCCGAGCAATCCTCTTTCATGGAAGTCTCGTATCTGCTGCTCAATGGGGAACTCCCCTCGCAAGCAGAACTGGCGACCTTCACCCGCACGATCAGCCGCCACACGATGCTCCATGAGCAATTGTCCAATTTCTATCGCGGGTTCCGTCGTGACGCGCACCCGATGGCCATTATGTGCGGTGTGGTCGGCGCGCTCTCTGCCTTTTATCATGATTCGACGGACATTTCCGATCCGCATCAGCGCATGGTCGCCTCCCACCGTTTGATCGCGAAAATGCCGACAATTGCGGCGATGGCCTATAAATATTCCATTGGTCAGCCCTTTATCTACCCGCGCAATGACCTGTCCTACACGGCCAATTTCATGCGCATGACCTTTGGCGTTCCGGCTGAGGACTATCATCTCGACCCCGCGATTGAACGCGCGATGGATCGTATCTTCATCCTCCATGCAGATCATGAACAAAACGCTTCCACCTCGACCGTCCGTCTGGCTGGGTCATCGGGCGCAAATCCCTTTGCCTGTATTGCTGCTGGCATTGCCTGCCTCTGGGGTCCGGCACATGGCGGCGCGAATGAAGCCGCGCTCAACATGCTGCGCGAAATTGGCCGCCCGGAACGCATTCCGGAGTATATTGCCCGCGCCAAGGACAAGAATGATCCGTTCCGCCTGATGGGCTTTGGCCACCGCGTGTATAAGAACTATGACCCGCGTGCGACCGTCATGCAGCAGACGCTGCGCGAAGTGTTCGATGCGCTGAAGATCAATGATCCGGTGTTTGAAGTTGCCCTTCAGCTCGAAGAAATGGCGCTCAACGACCCCTATTTCATTGATAAGAAGCTCTTCCCGAATGTGGACTTCTATTCGGGCGTCATTCTGTCGGCCATCGGCTTCCCGACCGACATGTTCACCGTGCTCTTCGCCCTGGCCCGCACCGTCGGCTGGGTGGCGCAGTGGAATGAAATGATTTCCGATCCGGAACAGAAAATTGGCCGTCCGCGCCAGCTCTACACCGGCCCGACACAGCGCGATTACGTGCCCGTATCCAAGCGCTGAGGCCAAACGCACAACTGAAGGAAGGCGGCCTCCCAAAAGGAGCGCCGCCTTTTTTCATGTCTGCGAAAAACTAGGACGCTTTGGCAGGCGACGCGCGTTGGATCCAAAGTTGGATCACCAGCCGGTGCGCGAGGCACAGCAGCACCCCAATGCTCGGCCAGCCGGCCAAGATGCTGCCCCCACTCAACCGCGCCTCCCCCGTGCTGCCCAAGCGCCAATTTGGCATTACAGCCCCTTTGGCTCGAGCATCGACCTGCAACAGCATCTGAATGGCAAGCCACGCCATGAGAACCGACATCGGCCAATTGGCTGGACTCGCAAGGCCATAGCGCCCGGACAGAAACAGCAGCAGGAGCGGAAGCCAAGCAGCGCGCGAGCCGATAAGCTTGGAAACAACGGGCGGCTCGGCATGGCCGATTTGTCCGATCACATTCGTCAGCAACACAAGGGTTGCGCTGACAATAAGCAACGCCATCGACAGGGGAACAAGATCAAACCCCGCCGCTGCAAAAGCCCCTAACCCAACCAAGATCGACATCAAGGCGATCAGCGTCGCCGCCGTTCCTTTGAGATCTAATGCCGCGCGCGGCGCTATGCCATGCAAATCCCCTTCAGCGACCAGCGCCAAGGGCTCTCGGCTCACACCCTGTTGAATGGCCCGGCGGATCAAGGTTGGTGCAAAAGACCATTCACCGAGCATGGCAACGGTATGGCGGATCTGGCTGGCCGGCAAAATGGCAACCCCTGCCCAATTATCCACCGCATCAATACGCTCGAACCGATCGCGCGCCCAAGACTCAGGAATGGTCAAAAGTGTGGGAACGGCGCGATAAATGAGCGCAGTCAAATCTTCATCGCGCAAGATTGCAGCCCCGGAAAAGACAAGGACATTCTCATCCGGGTGCAAATGATCCGCCGCTTCACCGGGAGATCGTGCCAAGCTGATCGTCAATCCGCGCGCCTTGAGCCGATCCAGCGCATGAACAAGGGCGGTCGGAAGCGGCCCTGCGCACAAGACGATATGACGACAGCCGACCCGACGCGCCTGATCGGCCAAGCGTTCCAGCAAAGTCTGCGCGCCAAGCGTGAGCAGCAAGGGCTGACCCGCAGCCCCCGTTTCTTCCTCAATTTCTGCTAAAATGAGCGCCGCAAGGGGCACAATATTCCTCCCCGATGAATGATCCCACCGGATAAGGCTTTTGCAACAATTTGCAAACTCCCCATCTTCCAAGAGAATAAGCCCGGTCGAGAATGATAGCCGATCTGGTCTCATCTTTTCGGGCTGTCTTCAGGGCGCGAAACTGCTAAGATCATCCAATGACTGGGGGATCGAAAATTGTCGGCATCAGGCCCGACCAAGACGCCGCCGGCTCTTCCAAGAGCCGGTCAAAACCGATGCGCGGCATGGACATGGCACCAGAAGAGCTTGATGAGACGTCGCTAACGCTCGGCAAAATCGTTTATCGTGCGCTCGCAATGCTCAGCATCTTGGCGGCTCTGGCGTGGATCGTCGCGGCCAGCCTTGATTTTGTTCAGACGCTGAACGGCGATCTCCCGACACTTGCAGACACAACCGACTTTATCACGCGGCTATGCACACCCTTGGCGTTGCTTGGGATATTCTGGCTCCTTGCCTTGCGCTCTAGCCGGTCTGAAGCGGCCCGATTCGCAGTGACGATTGATCAGCTGCGTAAAGAAGAAATGCGCCTTGGCCTGACCCTTGCTGATATGGCCCGCCGACTGGACGCCAATCGCGCAAGCCTTGCCGAACAAAGCCAAAGCCTTACAGCCCTAGGTCATGAGACGTCGGACCGCTTGTCGGACGTCTCACTTTCTTTGCAAGGCCAGCTGGACGCCATTAACCGCCACGCCGCCACTTTGGAAACGCGGACATCCGGCGCAAAGTCTGACATGAAC
>JBJTAW010000139.1:0-6771 GCA_046091025.1 Chakrabartia sp.
TGCAGGCGGCATGGCGGCGCGCGGTTCGGCCTATATTTTGCTTCCCAAAGGGAGTCTTACGCGCCTGACATCTGGTATCCCCGATGCGCAACCGTCGCCTCAGCGCTGAAGAGCAGGCCATTTGGCATCGCGTTGCCCGCACAGCGCGGCCCTTGCCGGGTCGCGCGCTCTCAGCGAAAGATGATCTTCACCTAGACTTTGCACCAACAGAGGTTCGGGCGGCTAAGCCCATTCAGGCCCGGCTTTCGCGGCCACCATCCGCCCCGACGCCCAAGCCAGCGCCGCCTGCGCGGGATACGCTGGATGGCAGCTGGGACAAGCGCCTGTTGAAGGGGAGCCTTATTCCCGATGTCAAGATCGACCTGCATGGAGAGACACTTGCAACTGCCCATGCCCGTCTCAATCGTGGTTTGGACGCCGCGATCAGGCGGGGCGATAGAATTGTGCTGCTGATCACCGGCAAACCAGCGCTTGATAATCCCCGCTTACCGCCGACAAGCCGGGGCGTTATTCGCGCTTCTGTTGCGGATTGGTTGGCGGTATCGCCCTTTGCAGATCGGATTGCGACGATCCGCAATGCCCATCCCCGCCATGGCGGGGCAGGGGCGCTCTACATTATCTTGCGGCGTGCCCGCTCAATTGAGATTTGATTTAGGATATTCGCATAAATATTTGTTAAATCACGAATATCTTGAATGGCCACCGCTTCATCCAGCTTATGCATGGTGGCATTGGGCAGGCCGAATTCGACCACTGGGCATAGCTTTGAGAGGAAACGTGCGTCGGACGTGCCGCCGGTTGTGGAGGCTTCCGGCTCTATCCCCGTTACGCTTTTGACAGCGGCGGAAACAAGCGCGCTCAATTCCCCCGGCGGCGTTAAAAAGGCTTCGCCGGATATGCGAGCCTCCACTTCTGCATTGGGGGCTTCTTCCAACACGATGGCGCGGATGCGATCGGCCAGTCCCTGGCCCGTGTGGAGGTCGTTAAAGCGGATGGACAGACGGGCCTTGGCAAGGGCGGGAATGACATTGGTCGCCTTATTGCCCACCTCAAGGTCGGTCACTTCGATATTGGACGGTTGAAACCATTCGGTTCCATCGTCGAGCACAATAGCTTCAATGCGCGACAAGGCGCGCACCAGCCGGGGGATGGGGTTGTCTGCTAGATGCGGATAAGCGACATGCCCCTGTGTGCCGGGCACATTGATCCAGATGTTGACGGAACCGCGCCGCCCGATTTTCATCATATCACCAAGCCGATTGACCGAAGTCGGTTCGCCAACCAGACAAAGGTCGGGCAGAAGGCCCCGCGCTTTCATATGGTCAATCAGCGCGACGGTGCCAAAAACGGCTGGGCCTTCTTCATCGCCCGTGATGATCAGGCTGATGCGGCCTTCGCTTGTCGGCGGAATGGCCGCGACAAAGGCGGCAATGCTCGCCTTCATATCGACGGCGCCCCGCCCATAGAGCAAATCGCCCCGGACATCTGGCGTGAAGGGATCGCTCGTCCACCCTTCGCCGGGAGGAACGACATCAAGATGGCCTGCATAAGCGAAATGCCGCCCGCCGCCCGTCCCTGCGCGGGTTGCAAAGAGGTTTTCGACCGGGCCATCGGGGGCATCGCCACAAATGAAGCGATCCACCTCAAAGCCAAGTGGCGTCAGCGCGGATTCCAGCACATCGAAGACGTCTCCGCGCGCAGGCGTGACGGAAGGGGCAGCAATGAGGCGTTTTGTTAGGTCAAGTGCGTCCGTCATGTTACGCGCCCTGTTCGGTGCGTTCAAAGCGGGGGATAATCCACTCTTCCTCGCGCGCACCCTTGGCCCAGTCTTGCATGAAGGGGTGGGTGAGCACCGCATCCATATAGGCGCGGGCATCGTCGGGTACGGGAATGGAATAGGTCACCAACCGGGTAATGACCGGCGCAAACATAATGTCTGCGGCGCCAAACTCCCCAAAGAGAAACGCGCCGTCTGCGCCAAACATGTCGCGCGCATCCCGCCAAAGCTGGGTGATGCGGGCCACGTCCTGCTCCACCTCTGGGTCAAGCGTGGCGGCGGCGTAGACATGCCGGGTGTTCATCGGATGCTGACGCCGCAGCGCCATGAAGCTGGAATGCATTTCCGCCGCTATGGACCGCGCCATGGCACGGGCAGGGTGGTCTGAGGGCCAAAATTTGGTCCCACCGCTGACGTCATTGAGATAGTCAATCAGCGCCAAACTGTCCCAGACGGGATGGTCGCCATCCCACAGGATCGGTACCTTGCCGCCTGAAGGGCGGATATCGGGCTGCATCCGGCGTTCGGGCCAGGCGCCATCATACATGGACACAACGATTTCTTCGAAGGGCAGGCCTGACTGGCGCACCGCAAGCCAGCCGCGCAAAGACCAGCTGGAATAGACTTTGTTGCCAATGATGAGCTTAAGCATCGCCTTGCCCCTTTATTCGTTGATCGCGTCCATGATCGCTGCACGCAGTTCCGGCAGGCCCATGCCCTTCTCGCTTGAGGTCGGGATGATATGCGGATGGGCAGCCGGGCGTTTGCGCGCTTCTTCTGCGGTTTGGGCCAGGATTTCTGCCAGGGCAGAGGCTTTGATCTTATCCGATTTCGTGAGCACGAGATGGTAGCTGACGGCCGCAGCATCGAGCATGTCCATGATATCGCGGTCGACATCCTTAATGCCATGCCGGCTGTCGATCAGAACCAGCGCGCGTTTGAGAACCTGACGCCCGCGCAGAAAATCATTGACCAGAAAGCGCCATTTCTTGACCACATCCTGGGGTGCTTCGGCAAAGCCATAGCCGGGCATGTCGACGAGGCGAAAGCGCAAGGGCTTCCCCACATCAAAGAAGTTGAGTTCTTGCGTGCGGCCCGGCGTGTTCGATATGCGCGCAAGGCAATTGCGGTTGGTCAGCGCATTGATCAGCGACGACTTGCCGACATTGGAGCGGCCTGCAAACGCCACTTCATTCGCCACCGGGTCCGGCAGAAACTTGAGGTCGGGTGCCGACTTCAGAAAGGAAATCGGCCCGGACAAAATTTTCCGGGCGGTGTCCAGCGCGTCGAGATCAGCCGTCACTTCTTGATCGGCTCCTTCATGGCCGGGTGGCGGCTGTAGAGCAGCTTTTGCTGGGCAATGGTCAGAATGTTATTGACCACCCAGTAAAGCTGAAGACCAGCGGCAAAGGGGGCCATCAGGAACATCATAATCCACGGCATGATGGAGAAGACCTGCTGCTGCACAGGGTCGGCAGGGGCAGGGTTCAGCTTAAACTGCACATACATTGTGATACCGAGCAGAATGGGCAGAACGCCCAGCGCAATGAAGCTGGGCGGTATGAAATCCAGCAAGCCGAACAAATTGACCGGGGTCAGTGGATCAGGCGCGGAAAGATCCTGGATCCACAGGGCAAAGGGCTGATGCCGCATTTCGATGGTCAGCAACAACACCTTGTAGAGCGCGTAGAAAACCGGAATCTGGATGAAGATCGGCAGACAGCCTGCCATCGGGTTGATCTTTTCCTTCTGATACAGCTCCATCATGCTTTGTTGCATCTTTTGGCGGTCATCCTTATGGCGTTCCTGAATTTCCTTCACCTTCGGCTGAACGACGCGCATGGCCGCCATAGATGCGAACTGGCGCTGGGCAATTGGGAACATGACCGTTTTCACGATCAGAGTGAGCAAGATGATCGCGATGCCAAAATTGCCGACAAATTTGAACAAAGCGTCGAGCAGGTAGAAGATCGGCTTGGCAAACATCTTGAACCAGCCCCAGTCAATGGCATTGCCAAATTGCTGGATACCAAGCGTGTCCATATATCCATCCAGCACCGGCACTTCCTTTGCGCCTGCAAAGAAATTGGTTTTGGCGGTGTTGCTCTGGCCCGGGGCGACAACAACAGAGTCGAGCGCATAATCTGCCTGATAAGTGCCATTATCCTTGCGGAAGCCAGCATCAATATTGGCTGTCTGTGTCGGGGCGAGCGCTGTCAGCCAATAGGTATCGCCAAAGCCTAACCAGCCACCCGTTGATTTGAAGCGGGAGCCATTGGCTCCTGCTTCATCAATATCGGGATAGTTCACCTCATAATTGGTCGCATTGTCGAAGGTCGCAATTGTGCCGACATGGATCGTCCAACTGTCCACATCGTGACTTGGCCCGGCGAGGCTGCTGGATTTTCCGAGCGTCGCATAACCGCGGTTGATATAGCCATAGGGGCGTATGGCGACTGCGCCCGTCCCCTTATTGGCCACAGTCTGCTCCGCGGAAAACATGAAGTTTTCATCAATGGAGAGCTTGATCTGAAACAACTGACCCTGGCCATTGTCCCAGCTGAGTGTGATTGGCGACTGGGGCGTCAGCCTGGCGCCGTTTGTGGCCCAGACTGTGTCAGCATTGGGCAGATTGGCCCCGCTTCCTGTCCAGCCAAAGCCTGCGAACTGGCTATGCTCCGTCCCGGCGGGGGACAGGATGCGCACTGGCCCGGAATTCTTATCCAAGCTGATGGTGTGGCGCGGCAGGATGAGGTCATCGAGGCGCGCGCCTTTCAAATTGATGGAACCTTTGATTTTCGGCGTTTCAATAAGAACGCGGCCCGTTTCCGCCAGCGCGACTTTAACGTCTCTTGGTTTGGCGACGGCGGCCTGAGCAGGCGCGCCAGATGTTCCCGCGCTGCCCGAAGAGGCCGCAACCGTGGCAGGTGCCTTTGACGGAGGAAAAAGCTTTTCGCCAAGCAATGTCCAGCCGAACAGCACGATGGCCGACAGCAATATGGCGATCACGAAGTTACGATTCTCGTTCAAGTCAGTTTCCCAAATTGGTCATGGCACCGGATCATAACCCTGTCCGCCCCATGGGTGGCAGCGCAGGATGCGTCGCAGAGCAAGCCAGCTTCCTTTTAAAGCACCATAGCGCCTCAATGCCTCAATTGCATAGGCCGAACATGAAGGTTGATAGCGGCAAGTAGGCGGCAATATTGCAGAAGGCCCCCATTGCCATATCCGTGCCAGCCAAATGAGCAGCTTTGCCATTTAGCCGGCAACCATCCGCAGAGCACGGTCTAAGTCTTTTTGCAGGGCGGGAAAATCCCGCTCGACCCCGCTTGCCCGGCCTATAATGACGTGATCGGCCCCTGCGATGCCATGATCTGGCAGAGCGGCGCGCGCAATTTCTCTCAAACGACGTTTCATCCGATTACGGATAACCGCGTTTCCAATCTTTTTTGTGACAGTGAAGCCGATCCGCATATGAGGACTGCCATCCGCGCGATCGCGGACAAGCAAAACAACGCCACCAGAGGCAGCCCGTTTCCCATTATTCGCGGCCAGAAAGTCTGACCGCTTATTCAGGATGATCAGGCCGAAAGCTTCTTGCGGCCGTGGGCGCGACGCGCCCGTATGACTGCACGGCCGCCTACGGTCGCCATGCGAGCCCGGAAACCGTGACGACGAGCCCTGACAAGGTTGCTCGGCTGGAAGGTGCGCTTCATCGCTCATGCCCTCAAAACAAAATCAAAAATGAAAAAGCCGCCAAACAGGGGCGGCTCTGTTGAAAGGGTAAATAGGGGGATCATCCGAAAGAGTCAATCGTCTGATGTCTGTTTCTTGCGGGCGCGCCGCCGTTTATAGCTAGCGCGACGCAGGCTCCATTCTATCCAATGCCCCGGGCGAGGGTAGCGGCGCTTATACTTAACATAGCGCCGCCGCGCCCAAGCAGAGGTTTGCAGCACAAGCCCAAGGCCGATGGCAAAGGTTATGATACCGCCCGGCCCTGGCAACGGAGACAGCAGAGGCGCGAGCACAAGGCAGATCAAGCCAATGCCAAACAGGACCAGCCGAACCAAAGGCTGCTGAAGCAGTGATTTCCAGATTGCGCGCAACATCTTAGCCTTATGTGGCGCGCGCGATCGCCGGATGCAACTGGGCTCGTTCTGACCTTTTAGGAGATTAAAATGTGCGTGCCGGCAGGGCTATCTTGCTTCGCCTAAAAGGCTAAGCTATGCACGGCTTTGTTAGTGCCCCTGTGGTGAAATTGGTAGACGCGCTCGACTCAAAATCGAGTTCCTTCGGAGTGCTGGTTCGAGTCCGGCCAGGGGCACCATCTATTTATTAAGCGTTATTGGGCTTTTACATCGCACCCATCAAGCGTTTGCTGAGAGATCCAAAGTGCTAAAAAGCTTCCGGTAGCCAATCTGCATGACTTTCAGTCCATTTCGGGTGAGGTCGATTTTTTCTATTTGATCATGGGTATCCATGTTCCGTTTGATAAAATTCATTTTTTCAAGAGTTTGAATTGTCAGTTGGCGTCATGACAAATTACATGCTGCTGATGTTTACAACGGCAATTGTGCTGCCGGGGACGGTGCTCGCATGGAATGACAGGGCGGGGGATTAATCGAAGCTCGACGATTCTCTTGCTGCGCTAGATTTCGGGGCAGAACTCGGTGTCTGCCGTCAGGATGCCGCAATTGGTTCATCGCGGCATGAATTAACGCGCTTGGAAAGCTTAGCGCCGCAGTTTGGCGATGGCAGCCGCTGCAACAGCGCTTAACCCAGCATCGCCATGTTCGAAGATGAGCTTCTTCATCCGGGGATCCCAGAAGAGCTGAATATGCTCCGCCATTGCCGCGGTCGGATCCGGTTCATGGGCCAAATTGGTGGCGATCTGGTTTGCCATGCGCACCAGATTGTCGATTGTTGTCATTCTGCGGCCTCTGCAGGGGCGATGCGACGTGATCGGCGTTGCAGGTGCATATAATCTTCCTGCC
>JBJTAW010000140.1:0-6507 GCA_046091025.1 Chakrabartia sp.
GCAATAGCTGTCCGTGATATTGCTCCAGCTTTTTTTCCAGCCGGTCGAACAGAGTGAAGGCATCAGCGGTCGCACCGGCAAAACCTGCTATGACGTCTCCGTTACCCAAAGGTCGCACTTTGCGGGCATTGGGCTTCATCACGGTTTGACCCATGGAAACCTGACCATCGCCTGCGATGACCACTTTTCCGCCCTTGCGCACGGAAACGATGGTCGTGCCGTGCCATTTAACTGTGTCGCTCATGACGTCGATATGGGGCGCGCTGCCAGGTAATTTCAAGGACTTCTGTAAGGTAGGTTTGTGCGCGGCACCTAAGGTCGCGCGTAATATTCTTTTTCACACGCGCAAATTCTCCGCTAGTCTCTGTCGCTTATGCGGCCGGTCAACCGGCCCGATCATCTTCAAAAGGGGAGCTTCGCCAACATGACATCCGCACATCCCGTCAATGGATTTGACGATAAGACGTTATTTGGCCATCCGCGCGGCCTGTTCGTGCTGTTTTTCGACGAAATGTGGGAGCGTTTTTCCTATTATGGGATGCGCGCTCTGCTTATTTTCTATCTGACGAAACACTGGCTGTTTTCGGATGGACAGGCGAACCTTGTTTATGGGGCCTATGCCAGCCTTGTTTATATCACCCCGGTTCTCGGGGGCTTTCTCGCGGATCGCTATCTTGGTCAGCGCAAGGCGGTTCTGTTTGGCGCGGTCCTTCTAACAATCGGCCATTTGCTGATGGCAGTTGAAGGGAATGGTGGGCAAGGAGATGCCGCAGTTAATGTCTTCTGGGCGGCACTTGCTTTCATTATTGTCGGGTCCGGTTTCTTGAAGGCCAATATTTCGGTAATGGTTGGCCAGCTTTATCCGCGCACCGATGCACGGCGGGATGGTGCCTATACGATTTTCTACATGGGTATTAACGTCGGCGCCTTTATCGGGACGCTCGTCGCTGGCTATCTGGGTGAGACTTATGGCTGGTCCTACGGCTTCGGCGCGGCCGGTGTCGGCATGTTGCTCGGCCTGATTGTCTTCGTGCTCGGCAAGCCATTGTTGCTGGGCAAGGGTGAGAGCCCTGATCCAGAGCGCCTGACCAAGAAGACGGCTGGCATCTCTTTTGAGTGGATCCTTTATGGTCTCAGCCTTGCCTCCATCGCAGTCATCTGGGTGCTGATCCAGTATCAGAATCTGATCGGGACTTTGCTGCTCGCATCGGGTTCGGTGTTGTTGCTCTATATCATCATCAGCGCCTTCCGACTTGAAAAGGAAGATCGGGACCGCATCTTTGCGATCATTTTTCTAATCGCGCTTCAGCCGATTTTCTGGGGCTTGTTTGAACAAGCGGGCGGATCGCTCAACCTGTTTACAGATCGCTATGTTGATCGGGCCGGCGTTCCGGCCTCCATTTTCCAGTCGATCAATCCCTTTTACATTGTCGCACTCGGGCCGATTTTTGCATGGCTCTGGACATGGCTTGGTAAAAAGGGGCTGGAGCCATCGACGCCGGCCAAATTTGGTCTGGCCTTGTTGCAGATTGGCTTTTCCTTCCTGATCCTCGTCTGGGGTGCGCAGACAGCGGGTATGGAGAATATGACGCCCGTTATCTTCATCTTCCTAATCTATCTTTTTCAGACCACGGGGGAGCTGTGCCTCTCCCCAGTCGGACTGTCGGCGATGAACCGGCTGGCCCCGGCGCAAATGGCGAGCCTCATCATGGGGGCTTGGTTCTTCGCAACGGCAGGCGGCAATTTTGTCGCGGGCAAGATTGGCGAAGCAACTGGCGGCCATGATGGCGAAATGAGCAAAGAGTGTACAATTGCCATCTAGTCTCAGATCGGCTGGATCACGATTGCGGTCGGCATTGGCGTCCTTCTGGTTTCGCGCATCGTGAAGCGCTGGATGCATTTGGATACGCTTAAAGATACGGCAGAAGGAACATCACACTAATGCGTCTCACCGCTCTTCTCGCAGGATCGGCGATGGTATTGGCGTCCATGACGGCGCCCGCCCTTGCCAAAAAGAAAGATAAGGATGCCGCCAAGGCAGAGGCGAAAGCCCCTGCCTTTAACAAGGATCCCTATCCATCGACCTACAACGCTTACCCAAGCGTGCCGACGGCCGTCACCAACGTCACCGTTTATGATGGCGAAGGCGCGAAGTTTGCGAATGCCACCGTCTATTTCCGCGATGGCAAGGTGGAAGGCATTGAGGTGGGCGGTGCGGCGAGGGACGGCTACACCGTCATCGACGGCACCGGCAAATGGGTCACACCCGGCATTATCGATGTGCACTCGCATTTGGGGGATTATCCATCCCCCGGTGTCGACGCGCATTCTGATGGCAATGAAGCAACCGGCGCTGTCCGCCCCGAAGTTTGGGCAGAACACAGCGTCTGGCCGCAAGATCCCGGCTTTTCCCGCGCGCTTGCCAATGGTGGGGTGACGGCGCTGCAGATTTTGCCGGGTTCGGCAAATCTCTTCGGCGGCCGCTCCGTCACGATCAAGAATGTCTATGCACGCAATGTGCAGGGCATGAAGTTTCCGGGTGCGCCCAATGGCTTGAAAATGGCCTGCGGGGAAAACCCGAAGCGGGTCTATGGCTCTCGCGGGCAAATGCCGCAAACGCGCATGGGCAATATGGCGGTCAACCGCCAGACTTGGGCCCGTGCCGTCGAGTATAAGCGCAAGCTCGATAAGGGCGAAACGGTTAACCGGGATCTTGCGATGGAAACGCTGACAGGCGTTCTGTCGGGCGAAATCCTTGTCCACAACCATTGCTATCGCGCCGATGAAATGAGCCTCGTCATCGATATGGCGAAGGAATTTGGCTATAAAGTCTCGACCTTCCACCATGCGGTTGAAAGCTACAAAATTGCCGATCTTCTGGCGAAGGATGGCATTTGTTCAGCCATGTGGGCGGACTGGTGGGGCTTTAAGATGGAGTCCTATGACGCCATCAACGAAAATATCCCGCTGGTGCATAAGGCTGGGGCTTGCGCCATTGTCCATTCGGACGACGCCAATGGCATTCAACGTTTGAATCAGGAAGCGGCCAAGGCGCTGGCCGATGGTCGCCGCATTGGGGTCGATGTCTCTGACGAACTCGCTTGGACATGGCTCAGCTATAATCCAGCCAAGGCGCTGGGCATTGCCGATAAGACCGGCAGCCTGAAGCCCGGCAAGATGGCCGATATCGTTCTGTGGAACGGCAATCCGCTGTCTGTCTATTCGCGTCCGGACAAGGTCTGGATCGATGGTGCACTGATGTATGATGCGGCGGACCCCAAGAAACGGCCCGTGGCTGATTTTGAGCTGGGACAGCCCGGTGAAGGAGACGTGAAGTGAAGCATCTTCTTCTGGCGTGTGCCGCTCTTATCGCCGCGCCCCTTTCTGCTCAGACGGTCGCCATTACAGGTGGCAAGGTCGTGATTGGCGATGGATCTGCACCTATTGAAAAGGGTGTGGTGATTGTCACCAAGGGCCGTGTTGTCGCGGCGGGTGCGTCCATTGCCATTCCGGCTGGGGCGCAGCGCATTGATGCAACCGGAAAATGGGTCACGCCCGGGATCGTTGCAGGCTTTACCCGTTTGGGTCTGGTCGGTGTTGATGCCGTTGACCCCAGCAATGATACTGAAGCACGCAATTCGCCCTTCAACGTTTCGCTGGATATTGCGCCCGCCATCAACCCGGATGTTGCGGCCGTTGCCGTTAATCGGGCGGCGGGTGTGACCAGAGCTATTGTTTCACCAGATACGGGTAATGCCATTTTCGGTGGCCAAGGTACCGTTATGGATACGGGGGCCGATTTTGATCCTGTGACCAAGGCCCGCGCATTCCAGTTTCTGGAATTTGGAGAAACAGGGGCGCGCCTTGCGGGCGGCTCGCGCCCAGCGCTAATCGCGGCCTTCAAAACCGCACTGGCCGAAGCTAAAGAAGCAAGCCTTGGCGTGTTCCGGGAGGATGCTCTGCTGAAGCGGCCGGATGCACTGGAGCTTGTGCCCGGTCTGACCGGGACGATGAAGCTGTTCGTGCATGTCGAAAGCGCGCCTGACATTTTGGCTGTGCTGGCATTGAAGAAGAGCTACCCGACGCTCAGCCTCGTCTTAGTGGGTGCGACCGAAGGATGGCGCGTGGCCTCGCAAATCGCGGCGGCCAAGGTGCCCGTTATGGCCTCTGCGTTGAACGATCTGCCCGATTCTTTTGAACAAATTGCGGCCACCCAATCCAATGTCGGCCGCATGAAGGCAGCCGGCGTTGAAGTGGGTATTGGTATGATCAACGATAATGAGGCGCGTCAGGCGCAGTTGACCATGCAATATGCCGGCAATCTGGTTGCCCTGACGAAGGTTCCGGGGGCCACAGGCCTGTCCTGGGGCGATGCCTTTGCCGCGATTAGCTCCGTTCCAGCCTCCATCGTCGGATTGGGCGGCGAAATCGGGTCGCTTAAGGCCGGTCGACGTGCCGATATTGTTTTTTGGGATGGCGATCCTTTGGAGGCGACCTCCAACGTTGAGAAGGTCTGGATCGATGGCGTGGCGCAGCCCCTGTCCACGCGCCAGACACGCTTGCGGGATCGGTATCTACAACCCGGCGCAGGGGCACTCCCCGACGCGTATAAGCATTGAGATTGCGCCGTCGGCTGGCCTAGGCTGGTTGGCGGCACTCTCCCTGTTCATCTGAGCGTAGTCAAAGCTTCTTAACGAAGCGAAAACATATGACACAAAAATTCACCTCCCCTCGAAGCGCCCTTGCTGCCCTTGCCCTATCGGCTGTCTGTGCACCCGCATGGGCCTCGCAATCGGTTCCCGATGACGCGGCGGATGCGACGCAAGACATTGTCGTCACGGCACCCGCGCTGGCCGGCTCTGTGAACAGTGCCAGTCCTGCCGATGTTGTGCTCGATAGCGCGGCGATCCAAAGCTATGGTGTGTCAAGCGTTGCTGACTTGCTCTCGGCCTTGTCAGCTCAGACGCGTTCTGGTCGTGGTCGCGGCGATGGGCGGCCGGTTGTTCTGCTCAATGGTAAGCGGGTTTCCGGCTTTGCCGAACTTCGCGATCTGCCAAGTGAGGCCATTCAACGGTTGGAGATACTGCCTGAAGATGTGGCGTTGCGCTTTGGCTATGCAGCCGACCAGCGGGTCATCAACTTCATCCTGCGGCCCGGCTTTAAGGCCGTCACGCTGGAGGGGGAGATTGGTGGGCCGACATCTGGCGGGCGCACGGACCTTGAATTTGAAACAGGGCTTGTACGCATTGGCAAAAAGGGCCGGGTGAATCTGGATGCGGAATACACCCGCACGGGATCAATCCTTGAGAGCGAACGGGGTATTGTCGCAAGCGGAACCGATCAAACGGCATATCGCACCTTGTCTCCAACGCTGGATGCGCTGAAGCTGAATGCTGTTGTTAATCAGGCACTTGGCGGCGGCGTGGGCGCAACCTTCAGCCTGCAGCATGATCGGACCGATAATCAGGCGCTTTTGGGGCTGCGTTCCGGCGGGGCGGTGATCGATCCTCTGGAACGCGATACCCGCGCACGGAATGTCTCCGGCGGCCTGTCTTTGGATGGGCGGCTTTCCCAGTTTAACTGGACCGCACATGCCAGTGCCCAGCGCACCACAACTTACACCCTCACAGATCAAAATGGCGCCAGCCTTTCAGGCCGGGATGAGGCAAAATCCCGCCTGTCGGCTGGAACCGCTGTGCTGTCGGCAACTGGCCCGCTGATTGCCCTTCCGACAGGCCCCGCCACGATCAACCTGACGGCGAGCTTTGACACCCGCGATATTGAGAGCAGATCGACGCGCTCTGGCGTTTTGACCAATGGCTCCATTGGCCGGGATGATTTGAACGGCCGGGTTAATCTCGATATTCCATTGACCAGCCGGAGGCGCGCTGTCGCCGATGTGCTGGGCGATATTTCCATTAATGTGAATGGTGGGATTCGCGATCTGTCTGACTTTGGTCGGCTGACCAGCTATGGCTATGGGCTGACATGGTCGCCCGGTCGGGGTCTCACCCTGCTGACAAGGTATGTCGCGGAAGAAGCCGCTCCGTCCCCGTCGCAATTGGGCGATCCGGTGATCCTAACCCCCAATGTGCTGGTCTTTGACTATGTGCGCGGCGAAACGGCGTTGGTCACGCTCATCTCTGGCGGCAACCCCTTGCTGCGCGGTGAAAAGCGACGAGACACGAAATTTGGCCTGACCTATGAACCGAAATGGCTGGAGGGCCTGACGCTCACGGGCAATTACTTCCGCAACCGTAGCACCGATCCTGTCGCGGCCTTCCTCGCGCTGACACCCATCATTGACGCGGCCCTTTCGCACCCCGTGACTCGCAACGCGGCAGGCCAGTTGGTCGCACTTGACCAGCGCGCCCTCAACTTTCTGGCGACGCGCAGTGACCAATTGCGCTGGGGCCTGAGTTTTCAAAAGCAGATCGGACAAGAAGGTTCTGGCTCTGTCGGCGGGTCGAGCGAGCGTGGACAAAGGGGCGGCTGGTTTGGTGGAGG
>JBJTAW010000141.1:0-5955 GCA_046091025.1 Chakrabartia sp.
AGATAATCGTCCGGCCAGCGCTCGACCCATCCGCTTTAACCCCGCGCAGAAGATCTGCGAAATTGGTGTCATTGCGAGATCGGAACTCGAACACCCCCGCTGCAAACAGCCAAGGTCCTTTGCCAAGCTTGCCAATCGCTCCAAAGGTTGTCGCTATACCCTTGCGATCTGACCAGGTTTGTCCAAGAAACTGGCCCCGTGGCGCATTGGGCAATCCCTCTCCAGCGGCTGGGAACAAAGTCACGTGCGCTTCATCCCCACGATTTGTGAAGGCACCGCCAACAAAGGCGACCATGGCTGACGCCGACGGACGCCAGACAATCGAACCGCCAAAGGAGCGATTTGCTTGTCGCCCGCCATCTGGCCGAAGCTGTTCACGGAAACCATATCCGCCTGCGATGCCAAGCGCTTCAGCAGCAAGAGGAGCGTTTACCTCCAAATTCCCTGCAACCCCGGAAAAAGGAGCGCGCTCGAGCATGCCGCTCAGGCCTGATTTTCCGCCGTAGAGAGTCAGATTATAATCAACAATTCCAGTCGGTGCGGGGAAAGGCACACCTTGAGCCGCGACGCCGACACGTACCGTTGACCCTTCAACAATGCGCGATGGCACACGTTCTATATGGTCAAAATAAAGCCCCTCGATGCGGACATTACCGGCATCCACAGGGTTAAATCCCCGCACATCCTCTGTACTATAAAGGCCTATTTTCTCGCTACCGATGGTCTTGCCAAAGGCATCCGCAGATTGGGTGACCAGATTTTCGGATGTGCGTTGCGCCGAGACCAAGGCAGGGCACATCACAGCCGCTCCGGCAAGAAGGCGCAGACAGGCTTTCATAATCCCCCAATTGACCGTTCAGGCGGGCTTTCGCGCGGCGATCAGAAATTCAATATTGCCTTCAGGCCCTTTGATCGGGCTTTCGGTTATGCCTTCTACGAGCCAACCAAGCTCGGTCAACCAGCTTTTCGCCTCCACACAGACCCTGTCATGCACGGCTGGGTCAAGGATGACCCCCCCTTTGGGGACCTCATCGCGACGGGCCTCAAATTGCGGCTTGATCAGTGCGACCAGGCCTGCGCCCGGCTTTGCAAAGGACAAGGGGCGCTCCAGAACTTTTGCAAGGCTGATGAAGCTTGCGTCACACACGATGAGATCAACGGCTTCCGGGATATGCACGTTCGTTAGGAGCCGGGCACTGGTGCGTTCCTGCACAATAACCCGATCATCCTGCCGCAACTTCCAAGCGAGCTGGTTTGTGCCGCTATCCACGGCGAACACTTTGGCGGCACCCCGCGTCAACAACACATCGGTGAAGCCGCCCGTCGAAGACCCAACATCAATGGCAATCTGCCCCGCAACATCCCATCTGAAATGCGTCAGCGCATGGTCGAGCTTAATCGCGCCGCGGGATACCCAAGGATGATCCCGGCCCCGCACGGTGAGTTGCACGTCCTCAGAAATTGGCTGGCCTGCCTTTTCAACCTTTCGGTCCCCTGCATAGACCGACCCGGCGAGGATCAAGGCTTGGGCGCGCGCGCAGCTTTCAGCTAGGCCGCGATCGACCAGCATTTGATCCGCACGCTGTTTCGCCATCTTGGCTCAGGCGCGCTTTTCAGATTGGGCCACCGCCGAATTAATCCGCAAGGCCTTGAGCGCCGCTTCGACAATGTGCGGCGCGTTTAGCCCGGCATCGTCATATTGTTTTTGCGGGCTATCCTGATCTTGAAACACATCAGGCAGGCGCAGCGTCCGCAATTTCAGACCCGCGTCGATCAAGCCCTCATCACTCGCCATGGTCAGGACATGTGCACCCAAGCCGCCAATGGCGCCCTCCTCGACCGTCACCGCGACCTCATGCGTGGTCAGCAACGTCCGGATCAAGTCAGTATCCAGCGGCTTGGCAAAGCGCAGATCGGCAACCGTTGTGCTCAGGCCCCGCGCCTCAAGCTGCTCTGCTGCCTTCGACGCTTCTTCCAAGCGCGTGCCAAGCGAGAGGATGGCGACTTTCTTACCCTGACGAACAATCCGGCCCTTCCCAATGGGAAGCTGCTCTGGCGTTTCGGGCAAGGCAATCCCTGTTCCATTGCCACGCGGATACCGCACAGCAATCGGCCCGCTATCATGCAGCGCGGCTGTGTAGGTCATATGTACCAGCTCGGCCTCATTAGACGGTGCCATCACCACCATGTTGGGCAAGGTCGTCAGATAGGTGATATCAAATGACCCTGCATGGGTGGATCCATCGGCACCGACCAGACCCGCCCGATCAATCGCAAAGCGAACTGGCAAATTCTGGATCGCCACATCATGCACGACCTGATCATAGGCGCGCTGCAAGAAAGTGGAGTAAATCGCACAAAAGGGGCGCATTCCTTGCGCGGCAAGTCCCGCGGCGAAGGTCACGGCGTGCTGTTCAGCAATGCCCACATCAAAGGCCCGATCTGGGTGTGCGCTGGCGAATTTATCTACCCCCGTGCCCGACGGCATGGCGGCGGTAATCGCGCAGATCCGGGGATCATTATCGGCGATTTTTGCCAGCGTTTCGCCAAAGACATTTTGGTAGGAGGGCGGCCCCGGCGGGGCTTTGACCTGAGCGCCTGTCACCACATCGAATTTTTGAACGCCATGATATTTATCCGCGGCCGCTTCCGCGGGCGCATAGCCATGGCCCTTTTTGGTCACGACGTGGATCAGGCACGGCCCTTCGGCGGCATCCCGCACATTTTCCAGCACGGGGATCAGATGGTCGAGATTATGGCCATCAATGGGGCCGACATAATAAAAGCCCAGTTCCTCAAACAAGGTGCCGCCCATGGCCATGCCTCGGGCAAATTCATCGGTCTTGCGCGCGGCAAGATGCAGGGGCGCGGGTAGCCGCCGCGAAATCTTCTTCGCCAATTCCCGCAGGTTCAAGAATGGCTGAGACGAGACCAATCGTGCCAAATATGCAGACAGACCTCCAACTGGGGGGGCAATCGACATGTCATTATCATTGAGAATGACGATCAAGCGATTGCCCGCGTCCGCCGCATTATTCATCGCCTCATAGGCCATGCCCGCCGACATCGCCCCATCGCCAATGACGGCAATCGCCCGGCCCGGCGCATTCTTCATCTTATTGGCAATGGCAAAGCCAATGGCCGCAGAAATCGATGTTGAGCTATGCGCGGCACCAAAGGGATCATAGTCACTCTCAGCGCGCTTCGTGAAACCGGATAGTCCCCCAGTTTGCCGAAGGGTGCGAATGCGATCACGTCGACCGGTGAGGATTTTATGCGGATAGCATTGGTGCCCAACGTCCCAGATGAGCTTGTCATCAGGCGTGTTGAAGACGTAGTGAATGGCCGTTGTCAGTTCTACAACGCCAAGGCCGGCGCCAAGATGGCCGCCCGTCACGGACACGGCAGACACGGTTTCCGCGCGGAGTTCATCCGCAAACTGACGAAGCTGGTCAGGGCGCAAACTGCGCAAATCGGCAGGAATGGTTACCGTATCGAGCAACGGTGTCGAAGGGCGATCAGTCATAACAAGGGTTGTAGCCGAGCAAAGAGCGTCTGTCGAACATCTGCGTGGCTTTATAGACCTTTTAGCGAGAGCCGCTTTTGAACGTTGAAATGTCTGGGTTTAGTGAACGAAGCGCGCCACCACATCCCGATAGCTGCGGCTCACCTTCACCTGCGCACCTGATTCGAGAACAAGGAAACATTCGCCATTGGTGTGCGGCTTCACTTGTTTAACGAGATCCAGATTGACGATTTTAGAGCGATGCACTCGTTGAAATCTGCGCGGGTCGAGGCGCTTTTCCATGTCTTTCATCGTCTGGCGCAGGATCAGCGTCTCTCCGCCTGTGTAGATGCACATATAGTCACCGGCGGCATCAATGCGTTCAATCGTGTCGACATCAACGCGGAAAATCTGCCCCTGATCCTTGATATTGATCAGCTTTTCAAAGCGATTGGCGGCGGGTGCATCTTCGCCATCAACAATTTCTTCATGCACATCGGGTGCATGTTCGGAGTGCGCCTCTATCAGCCGCCCGGACTCTTCCACGCCATTTGTCTCGGCCAGTCGTTGGCGAACTCGCTCCAACGTCGCGGCCAGTCGATCCTCTTCGACCGGCTTCATCAGATAATCCGTCGCCTGCGCTTCAAAGGCACGGATGGCATGGTCTGAATAGGCGGTCACAAAGACAAAAAGGGGCGGCTCCAACTCGGCAAGGCCGGACACAACGGAAAAACCGTCAAAGCCCGGCATCTGGATATCGAGAAAGACCAGATCGGGCTTGTGCGTCTTGAGTGCGCGAATGGCCTCTCGGCCATTGCTGCACGTTTCGATGATCTCAACATCAGGATGCGCCTCCAGCCGCAAGGCCAGGCCCTGAATAGCAAGCGTTTCATCATCAACGAGGATCGTCCGAATGCTCATAGGGTTTCCAACCTTGGGGTTTCTGTCTGGAATGGAATGTCAATCAGAACCTGAAAACCCTTGCCCGCCCGTGCTTGGGTTTCAAATCGATGATCCTCACCATAGGCTTGGCTCAACCTATCGCGAATATTTGCAAGACCGACACCGGTCGATCCGCTCTCCCCTAACCCGTGAGCTCCACACTCTGCGCCCGTGTCAGCGACGGTGATTTGCACCCTGTCCCCGGCCAAACGCGCCGCAACCGCAATTTCAGCCCCCTCTTCTTGCGGCGTGACAGCATATTTAATCGCATTTTCAACCAATGGTTGCAGTAACAACGACGGCAGCCGCGCATGTTCGACCGCAGGATCAATATCAAAAGACGGCCTCAATCGGTCTTCAAACCGCATCTTCTCAATCTCAAGATAGAGTTTGAGCGTCTCAACTTCCTGCTCAATCGTGACTTGGGCAATGGCCTCGTTCGCCAATGTATAGCGCAAGAAGGACGATAACCGAGACAACATCGCATTGGCCCGCTCTGTCTGCTTGAGCAGCACGAGGGTGGAGATGGAATTCAGCGTGTTGAACAGAAAATGTGGGTTAAGCTGATAACGCAGCATCGCCAATTGCGCAGAGGTCGCCTGATTTTCCAACTTCAACAGCTGGTCGGCTTGTTCTTCAATGATCAGGTAGAAGTTAATGCCATAATAAAGCGCGGCCCAGGCGCCCAGCAGCAAGCTGTTCAGCGAGATCGCGCTTAGGAACAGGGCACCATTAAACGCCCCGCCTTCGCGCTCCAGCAGGTTAAAGACCCAAGCATCGACCATGGAATGCAGCAGAACCGCGACAATGAAGGTAACTACGGACAAACCCCATGTCACAAAAGGCCTACGGTTGATCAGCCAGCGGAACACGCCCCCCATAATCAGCGTCAGAGAATATCCGGTCGCCGTCGAGACGAGCAACGGGACGATCCAAGACACGCTCATCCCAGCGCCGACCCCAGATGCGAGTCGCAGCATAAGATAAAAAGACCAGCCGATCGTCTGGAGAACCCAGAATGCGCGGCTTTTGTCCGCAAAGAACGGCTGATTACTGAGCCCGGGAAGTGCCATAACGCTAACGTTTAGCGGAAGCCGACGCCCAATTGAAGCCTCTCCTGTGCCTCGCTATGCTAGCGCGAATAACAGGAGACACAGGATGGCTGATATCGACCAGATGGAACAAACGGCAAAGTTCCACAGCATGACCGAAGGCACGCAGGAAGATTGGGACATTATCATGACCCATTTGCGCCCCTTTTCCCGCAATGGCGGGGCGCGTGTTCTGGACCATTTGCGGCTTCTAGACGGCGATTGCGGCGGCTTTGCCGTCGATCGACTGACTCATTGCTTGCAAACCGCGACCCGCGCCCACAAGGACGGCCGCGATGAAGCCTATGTCGTTATGGCCCTGCTCCACGATATTGGCGACACGCTGGGCGCCTATAACCACCCAGATGTTGCCGCGGCGATCATCAAACCCTTTGTCTCGGAAGAGCTGCACTGGAT
>JBJTAW010000142.1:0-5012 GCA_046091025.1 Chakrabartia sp.
CGATAATCGGGCGGGGCTTTCGGAATTGCTTTACTGTAATGGGGGTTTCCGGGGTCTGAGCGCCGAGTGATCTGAACAGGCGAGGGGAGGCGAGGCCCGCGCTTTGCGCCCGCGTCCAGATTGGACGCCGAAAATCGACAAATCTGGTATCTTCAGGCATGGACAATGTCTGCGCGAATTCTTAATATCTCGTTGAATTAAGGAGATATTTCCATGCGCAATCTACTCGCTCTTGCCCTCGTCGCCTCTGCCAGCATTGGATTGTCCGCATGCGCTCGCCCGGGTCCGATCCAGACGGATCGCACGCAGTTTACGCCAGACGGCACGTTTCAGCGTAAGACCTATAGCCAGCCGGTTGTGTTGACCTTTGACAAGACGGTCACGGTGTTTCGTGAGGCGGGCTACACCCTCGACATTGTCGACCGCGCGACGGGTCAAATCAGCGGCCGGCGCGGCAAGACGGGCGACAAGGGCGCGCAGCGAAGAGACGATTTGCGCTTTGTGGCCCTTATTCTGCCCGGTTCTGGCGACGTGGGAAGTGTTTTGAACCTCAAGTTTGTGCAGGTCTCACCCGCGGGCGTGCCCGTCCTCAACCGCGCTAAGGTGGAAGTCGTGCTGACCCAGCCGGAATTATACGCCTATGTGTTCAGCCGCATTAACTTGGACTTGTAACGGTTTTGCGCCGGTCACCTGAGCGTTTAGAGCTCGCAATAGGAGACCGACGAGATGATCAAGCATTCAGAAGAGTTCAAGCGCGAGGCTGTGCGGATTGCACTGACCAGTGGCTTGCCGCGTGAGCGGGTTGCTGCTGATTTGGGGATTGGCAAGTCGACGCTGGGCAAGTGGCTGGCACAGTATCGGCCTACAGATTTGACCTCAGCGCCACAGGCAGATCTAGCCCGCGTTCAAAGGTGGGTAGAAAGGTGGGTAATCCCACATTTTCCACGCAAGTCCTTGATATAATTGAATGCGTCGCGGACAGGGTGGGATTCGAACCCACGGTGGGCTTGCAACCACGCTGGTATTCAAGACCAGATCCTTAAACCACTCGGCCACCTGTCCGCGCTGAGGGCGCTTTAGCCGCGGGTCGGCCTGACGTGCAAGAGGTTCGACGAGGCGGGTTGCAATCAATGGCCAATCTGCCACTTTGCGCCGCATGCATCGCGTCTTGTTACGATCCCTGAATTTGACGGCTCTTGCCTTCGCTGCGGCCTGCCTTCCGTCGAGCAGCGGCATGGGCACAGCAGCCTTTGCGCAGAGCGGTGTGCAGGATGCAGCCTTTACGGCATTTCGCGAGGTCCTTCGAGAAACGGGCGCGCGCCAAGGCATATCGCAGGCGACACTCGACAGCGTGATCCCGACCCTTGTGTTTCTGCCGCGTGTCATCGAGCTGGACCGATCTCAGCCGGGCGGCGCCATCAATGCGCCTATACCGAAATTCGCGCCGTATCGCGCCCGCCATGTGGACTACGCCCGGATCAGCCGGGGGCGGGCCCATTATGCGGTGCTGCGCCCGTTGCTAGAGCGGGTCGAGCGGGAAACGGGCGTTCCCGAAGAAATGATGCTCGCCATTTATGGGCATGAAACCAATTATGGTTCCTATACGGGCAATTTTGATCTGCTGAATGCGCTGGCAAGCTTGGCTTTTGAAGGACGCAGGCGAGATTTGTTTATGCAAGAATTCTTGGCCGCTTTGCGCATGATGGATCGGGGCACGCCGCGCCGCCAATTGCGCGGGAGCTGGGCCGGAGCGACCGGGTATCCGCAGTTTTTACCATCCGTCTATTTGCGTGTGGCCCGGGATGGCGATGGGGATGGCCGCGCCGACATTTGGAACAGTGAGGTCGATGCTCTTGCCTCCATCGCCAATTATTTCGTGCGCGCAGGCTGGCGGCGTGGTGTTGCTTGGGGGGTAGGGGCATCTGTACCAGATGGATTGGACTGGAGCGGACTCGAAACACGCACAGTTCCCCCGCGCTGTCCGCGTGTCTTGAGCAGACACAGCCAATGGCGCACCATCGCTGAGTGGCGCAGCCTTGGGGTGATGCAGCAACACCGCGCTTTGCGGGACACGCAATTGGCGGTGCTGTTTCAGCCAGATGGGCCAGGGACGCCCGCTTGGTTGCTGACAGAGAATTATAAGGTGATCCTCGACTATAATTGCAGCAATTTTTATGCCCTGTCCGTTGGCTTGCTGGCCGATGAAATTGTGCGCCCTCGTGCGGATTAGGCACTTGTACGGTTGGATGCTTGGCCCTCTCGAAGGCAGCGGCTATCGAAGCGAGGCATCACGCGCTGAGTCGCACATCGGGAAAAGTTCATGAAAGCAATTCTTTACGCCGCGGCCTTCTTGTCGTCCGCGGCTATTCCAGCTTTTGCGGCAGCACCACCTTTTGAGACGACGGCCCCGGTTGCCTATCTTGTGGACCTCTCTTCCGGCACAATTCTCTTCGCCAAAGATGCCGATCGCCGGATGCCCCCTGCCTCGATGGCGAAGATGATGACGACCCATATCGTGTTCGACATGATCAAAAAGGGGGAGATCAAGCTCGATCAGAAATTCACGGTGCGCCCTGAAACTTGGCAGAAATGGCATGGCCCACAGGCTGGATCGACCATGTTCCTATCTCCCGGAGAGCAAGTCAGCGTTGAGAACCTGTTGCACGGCGTTGTCACGCTCAGCGGCAATGACGCCTGCGTTGTCTTGGCGGAAGGGATATCGGGTACCGAGGAAGCCTTTGTCGCCCGCATGAATGCCGAGGCCAAGCGCATGGGCATGACCAATAGTCGGTTTGGGACGTCCAATGGCTGGCCAGACGCCGGGCGCACCATGGTGACAGCGAAAGATTTGGCAACACTCGCCGTCTCCTCGGTGCGGGATTATCCTGATCTTTATCGTAAGTTTTACCAGCAGAAAGAGTTTAGCTGGGGCAAGACTATGGGCAAGGGCGACGCCATTGTTCAGGCGAACCGCAACCCCATTCTCGGCCTTATCGCGGGCGCCGACGGCTTAAAAACCGGGCATACCGAGGAAGCTGGCTATGGCTTTACGGGGTCTGCAGAGCAGAATGGTCGCCGGTTGGTGATGGTCGTCGCCGGTCTCAATAGTTTAAACGCCCGGATTACTGAATCCGTGAAGTTCATGGACTGGGGGTTTAAAGCCTGGGCGAGCAAGCCGCTCTTCGCCAAAGGCGCGCAAGTTGATCTGGCCAAGGTGAAGGGCGGCGCGGAGTCTAAGGTCCCCCTAGTTGCGCAGCAGGCCACTGGCATCACCTATCCGGCAGGGATGGGGGCTCCGAAATATACGACGAAGGTCGTTTATGCGGGCGATGTTGTCGCCCCCATCAAAGCCGGACAGCATATTGCCGATCTGGTTATCTCCACCTCTGGTCTGCCGGCGTCGACGGTTCCGCTTGTTGCCGGCGCGAATGTCGAAGAGGCTGGCTTTTTCCGAGGCATTTGGCTCGCCATTATTGGCCTGTTTGGGTTTTAAGCGATGACGCAGGGCCGCTTCATCACGCTGGAAGGGGGGGAAGGCGCTGGGAAGTCCACGCAGCTCCACCTGCTCGCGGAGGCTCTGCGCGCCCAAGACAAAACGGTTACCACAACGCGGGAACCGGGCGGCACGGAAGGGGCAGAGGCCATTCGCGGTCTGTTGCTCACAGGTGGGCAAGATCGTTGGAATGACGCGACCGAAGCGCTGCTCTTCGCCGCGGCGCGTGCAGATCATGTGGCAAAGCTCATCCGTCCGGCACTGGCGCGCGGCAACTGGGTGGTGTGTGATCGGTTTATAGATTCAACACGCGCATATCAGGGCGGGGCAGGCGGGCTGTCTGATGCAGACATTTTGGCACTGCATCGCGTTGGCTCTGGGGGGCTATTGCCGGATCGCACATTGCTGCTCGATCTTTCGGTGGAGGAAGGGGCGCGGCGAGCCGAAGCGCGCTCTGCCACGGCCGACCGACTGGGTGCGAAAGACCCGGAGTATTATCTGCGCGTGGCTGACCGGTTTCGGGACATGGCCGCCGAAGACCCAGATCGTTTCCGTGTGATCGATGCTGCCGGAAGCCCTTCGGACGTCTCCGCCCGGATCATGTCCGCCTTGGGCGATCTCCTATGACGCGCATCATTGGCCATGACGAGCCGATATCGGCCTTTCGTGCCGCGATGCACAGCGGAAGGCTGCACCACGCCTGGCTGCTGACGGGCCCCGAAGGCGTGGGCAAGGCGATGACGGCGCTGCAATTGGCGCGCAGACTATTGGCCGAAGGCATGGGCTTGTCGCAGGATACACCCGGGATTGATGTGCCCTTTGCGCATCCCGCCGCGAAGCTACTCGATGCTCGGAGCCATCCCGATTTTGCTTTGCTCGATCGACTGCCCAAGGATGACAAACTTGTCGCGAATAAGCCGCGCCAAGACTGGCCCGCTGATGAAGAACGCGCGCGCAGCATCCGCGTGGATCAGGTGCGGGCGCTCAACCCGCTTTTTGCTACTGCGCCATCCATGTCGTCACGGCGCATTGTCGTCATTGATGAGGCGGAAACTCTTGAGGTCAGCGCCGCAAATGCCCTGCTGAAGCGGTTGGAGGAGCCACCAGCGGGCACGGTTTTCTTGCTTGTCGCGCATAGCGCAGGGCGTCTCTTGCCGACAATCCGGTCACGCTGCCGCGTGCTGCGCTTTGGAGCGCTCAGCGATATGGATGTGGCGTCTATCTTGCGCAGCCAAGTTCCCGACGCAGGCCCAGAGGAAATTGCTTCTCTGGTCGCGGTTGGGGAAGGATCCCCCGGTCGGGCTTTACGTTTCGCTGGATTAGATATTGCTGGGATTGATGCCGCCCTGTCGGCCCTCATCCGCGGCGGAGATACGCAAAATGCTAGCCGCCTTGCCTTGGCCCAGCAATTGAGCGGGAAGGGCGCGCAGGCCCGTTATGAGGCATTTCTGCAACGCGCGCCCGCTTTCCTTGCCGAACAGGTCCGGCAGCGGACAGGGGATGCACTGGGGCTCGCATT
>JBJTAW010000143.1:0-4406 GCA_046091025.1 Chakrabartia sp.
TATGCGGGTGCGGCAGCCGACGAAGTCGCGGATCCGCGGCCTTGGGCTGAGCTGCTGCGCCAATGGTCCACGTTCCATCCGGAATTCAGCTATCTGCCGCGCAAGTTTAAAATCGCGGTGATTGCGTCGGACGAAGACCGGGCAGCGATGAAGCTGCACGATATGGGCATTCAGCTGGTGGAGCGGGATGGCAAGCTGGGCGCTGCTTTCTATGTCGGCGGGGGCATGGGCCGCACGCCGATGGTCGCGCCGCTGATCAAAGACTTTGTGCCGATTGAGGATTATCTCAGCTACACCGAAGCCTGTCTGCGCGTGTACAACCGCTATGGCCGCCGGGATAACATCTACAAGGCGCTCATCAAGATCCTGATCCATGAATTGGGTGCCGCAGAATATGCCCGTCAGGTTGAAGAAGAATTTGCCCATGTAAAGACACTGGGCATTGATCCACCGGCAGCAGAGCTGGAGCGGATTTCCGCCTTCTTCGCCCCGCCCGCCTTTGACGCAGGTGCGCCGGACAGCCTTGACCGGAGTGACCCGGACTTTGCCGTCTGGCTTGATCAAAATGTGAAGGCGCACAAACAGCCGGGCTATGCCATTGTGAACATCAGCCTGAAGCCCGTTGGCGGCATTCCGGGCGATGCGTCCTCTGCGCAGATTGACGTGATGGCGGACCTGGCCGAGCGCTACAGCTTTGACGAGCTGCGCGTGACGCATGCACAGAACATCGTGCTGCCGCATGTCGCCAAGCGCGATCTTTATGCCATGTGGCAAGCGTTGACCGAGGCGGACTTGGCTGCCGCCAATCTGGATTTGATCAGCGATATCATCGCCTGTCCGGGGCTCGATTATTGCAGCCTTGCCAATGCGCGCTCCATCCCGGTCGCACAGAAAATAGCGCAGCGTTTTGCTGATCTCGATCGGCAACGGACACTGGGCGAGTTGAAGCTCAAAATCTCCGGCTGCATTAATGCCTGTGGTCATCACCATGCCGGCCATATCGGCATTTTGGGTGTCGACCGAAAGGGCACGGAAAATTACCAGCTTCTGCTCGGCGGCTCGGGCGCTGAGGATACCAGCCTTGGCAAAATCACCGGCCCCGGCTTTGATGAAGATGGCGTTGTCGATGCCATTGAGCGCGCGACCGACAAATATTTGGAACTGCGCGACACCGGGGAACGCTTCCTCGATACCTATCGCCGGGTCGGATTTGATCCGTTTAAGGAGGCAATTTATGGCTGAGCTACGCTTTCGGGATGATGCGGCGCTGGAGCAGCCCGCCGTGACCCTTGATGCCTTTCTGACCCAGTCAAACGCAACAGCTGTGCGGCTGGAATCAGATGAAGATGCGCGCCTTGTGATTCCTCATTTGGATCAGCTGGCGCTGGTCGAAATTGCTTTCCCCAAATTCCGCGATGGACGGGGCTATTCCTCCGCCCGGATCTTGCGCGAAGCAGGCTATATGGGCGAATTGCGGGCGGCAGGCGATGTTCTGGTCGATCAGATCGCCTTCATGCGCCGCTGTGGCTTTGACAGCTTCATTCCAGATGTTCCGCTGGATGCAGAGGCCGTTGAGGCCAGCCTCAATTTCTATGGCCAAGTCTATCAAGGCGCGGCCGACGCAAGCGTTCCGGTCTGGAAACTACGGCATGGCTGACACGCGGGCCCGCGCTGTTGACAGGATCAACACGTCCCCGCGTTATTCCGAGGCGGATGCCATTCGCCTCAACAACATGTTCCGTGGCCGCGACACATTTGAGGTTCTGGAAACCGTCTTGCCAGAACAAATGTTGGGCGATGTCGCCACTGTCTCCAGCTTTGGGGCAGAGGCCGTTGTCCTGCTGCACCTATTGTCGCGCATCGACCCCAGCCTGCCCGTGCTCTTCCTCGATACGGGCAAGCATTTTCCCGAAACGCTTGCCTATCGCGATCAGGTGACAGCTTTATTGGGCCTGACCGACGTCCGCAATCTGACGCCTGATGCCCATGATGTGGCCGCGCAGGACGAAACCGGGCTGCGCTGGTCTTATGATCCCGATGGCTGCTGCGCGATCCGCAAAGTCGCGCCCCTGCAAACGGCGCTCGCGCCCTTTGACGCCCAGATTTCCGGTCGAAAGGCTTTTCAATCCGCCACGCGCTCTGCCCTTCCCCGCTTTGAGATTGAAGATGGGCGGCTAAAAATGAATCCGCTCGCCGATTGGGATAAGGCCCGGATTGAAAGCTATTTTGCCGAGCATAATCTGCCCCGCCATCCGCTGGAGGCTCAAGGCTATCCCTCCATCGGGTGTGCGCCCTGCACCAGCCGGGTGAAGCCGGGGGAAGACCCGCGCGCCGGCCGCTGGCGCGGCTGGGACAAAACGGACTGCGGCATCCACACTGCCGTCACGCCACTGGATGAGACGGGCGCAAACGACCCGGCATTTTAACGCCGTTAACGGGTCAAAAGCCGCCAAGCGAGCTGCGCTGCCACATAGAGGATCAACAGCCCCGTTGCGCGTCTGACGAGCGTAGGGGAGAGCAAACGGATCCCCGCCATGCTGCCCATCTGCCCACCAATCACAACGGCAAGGGCAAGCGGCCAATAGTCGGCAACCTCTGGCAATGCGCCTGTGATGCCCAATTTTCCCAATTGACCCGCCAGCCCAGTGATTGAGTTGATGAGGATGAAGAGGCTTGCCGTTGCCGCAATGTGTTTGGCCGCAGCCCAGCGGGTCATGTGGAGATAGGGGGCAAGGAAAATCCCCCCCCCAATGCCGACCAACCCGGCCAGATAGCCCACGCCAGCCCCGGTCAGCAGATCGGCACAGCCCGTTTTGCGGTCCTGTTCGGCAGGCGCGTTTTCTGAGGGCCGGTCCCGCTGCACCAACAAGGCACATCACGCCACAAACAGGCTTGTCGCGAGCAGCGCACGGAATGCCGTTTCCGTGATCGGCGTTAACCCGCCAAGCCCAGCAAAGGGCGCAGAGACAAGCACCAGAGGCAAGGCCCGCCGCCAAGGCAGCAGCCCCGCCCGATGGAACCGCCAAGTCCCGCCAATGACGACGATAATGTTACAGGTGAGCGCAATCGCCGGGAGAACCCGATAATCAACGCCTGCCAGCGCCAGCAGCGCATTATAGGTTGATCCGCCGCCAAAACCGACGCTGGCGTAAAGAAGCGCCGTGCCGAAAAAGGCGGGGATCAGCCAAATCGGCATCGTCGCGCTCGATTAAAACGCGCCGTGGCAGTGCTTGTACTTCTGGCCCGACCCACAAGGGCATGGCGCATTGCGGCTGACCTTGCCTTCCCATTCTGCCGGATCGCCAAACTCCTCTGAGGGGTCAGGCTGACCCATCAGCAAAGGCGGAATCCGCGTCGAGACAAAGCCAAGCGCGGCAGAATCGAGATCAGCACTCTTCTCTTCACCGGTCAGCGGGTCGAGATGGCTTGTGACAAAATTGGGCATTTGCGGCAGTTCAGGGGATGCCTGAAACTGGAATTGCGCGTGCGCCAGAATCTTGGTCACGTCCTCCCGGATCACAACCAGCATCCGTTCAAACAGAGCAAAGGCTTCCCGCTTATATTCGTTAATCGGCGTCTTCTGCGCATAGGCGCGCAAGTGAATGACGGCACGCAACGCATCCAGCGTCGACAAATGGTCTTTCCAGTGCTGGTCAAGCGATTGGAGCAAAACGCTTTTTTCAACCTCATGCCAGGTTTGGGTATCCAGCTTTGTCTGTTTGGCGGCCATCAACGCGTCCGCCTGCGCACGGATGCGGTCTTCGATCATCTCCGGCTCAATTTCCGATTCCGTGATCCAGTCATTGAACGGAATTTCAAAGCCGAACACCTCCTGCACCCGGGCTTTCAGGCCATCGACATCCCATTGTTCGGGATAGCTATTGGGCGGGCAGGCATCGCCGACAATGGCGTTGATCGTTTCATGCCGCATATCAATGGTGACATCGTCAACCGCGTCGGCATCCATAATGTCGCCGCGCTGTTCATAAATGACCTTGCGCTGGTCATTCATGACATCGTCATATTCAACTACCTGTTTGCGAATATCATAATTGCGCGCTTCAACCTTTTTCTGTGCCGTCTCAATCGCCTTCGACAACCAGCGCGACCCAATGGCTTCGCCATCTGCCAAATTGCTGTTCATCATCTTGGCAAAGAGGGTGTCTGGCCCAAAAATGCGTAACAGATCATCATCGAGGCAGAGATAGAATTTGGTGTGGCCCGGATCCCCCTGACGGCCAGAGCGGCCGCGCAGCTGGTTATCGATACGGCGGCTTTCATGCCGCTCCGTCCCGATGACAAACAGGCCGCCAGCTTCGAACACGCGCTGCTTTTCGGCTTCGATCTCCGCGCAAATACGGGCGATTTCCTTATCCTTTTTCGGCCCATCTTCCATGGTCTTCAGC
>JBJTAW010000144.1:0-3090 GCA_046091025.1 Chakrabartia sp.
CACCACGGCGTCGCGCCTGGTCAATGAGCGCCAGCCGTTCGAAACAGTCGAGACCATGCTCGCGATTCTCAATGGGCGCGAACTTAAAGGACCTTACAAGGTTGCCGTGGCCGGCATGGCCTTCAAGGGCGTGCCTGAGACGGATGATTTGCGTGGCTCGATGGCGCTGAAAGTGCTAGAGGCGCTGGCGGCCACAGGCAAGATGGAAGAGATCCGGATTTTCGATCCCGTAATATCCGTGGATGAGCTGAAAAAGTTGCCTCAGAAAGCGCGGGCCTTCGCCGCGTTCTCGGACGCGCTTCAGGGCGCACATCTGACGATAATTTGTAACAACCACAAATTCTTTGCCAAAGTTCGAGCCGACGAGTATTTCGCCAGGCTTGATCCCAACGGGATTGTTTACGACTACTGGAACAATCTGGAGCACGAGTCCCCGGAGAATCTCCAGGGCCGTTACTTCACAGTGGGCAACGCCAGCCTCAAGAGAGCATTATGACGATTGCTGCAGTAACCGGTGCCGGTGGCTTTATTGGCGCCTACCTCGTGCGTGGACTGATTGCGCAGGGCTATGAAGTCCGCTGTGTCGACAATTATCTTCGCGGGCGGCCCGAACGTCTCAAGGACGTAAAGGCCGAAATCTTCAATGCCGACGTGCGCAATACCGACGCGCTGGTGGATATTTTCCGGGGCTGCGAAGTCGTCTTTCATCTCGCTGCCGTCAACGGCACGGAAAACTTCTACAATCATCCCGAACTGGTGCTTGATGTCGGGGTGCGGGGCGCCATTGCAGTTTGCGAGGCGGTTATGCGCGCGGACGTGCCCGACCTGGTAGTGGCCTCGTCTGCAGAGGTCTATCAGACCCCGGCAATCGTCCCCACGGACGAAACTGTTCCACTGGTCATGCCCAATTCCCTGAACCCGCGTTATTCTTATGGCGGCTCAAAGCTGATTTCCGAGTTGATCGCGTTCAACTATTGCCGGAATAAGCTGCGCAAGGTTCAGGTCTTCCGGCCGCACAATGTCTATGGCCCGGATATGGGCTGGAAACACGTGATCCCGCAGCTCGTCGGCAAGCTGCAGCGGGCGCAATCCGAAGGGCAGGCGCGCATCCAGCTTCAGGGTGACGGCGCCGAGACCAGGGCCTTCTGCTTTGTTGATGATATCGTGGACGGAATCATCACCACGTGGCGCAAGGGCGAGACGATGAACGTCTACCACATCGGAACGATGGAGGAAGTTTCCATCCGCACGCTGACCGAGCAGATATGCCAGGCCTTTGGCGGGCGCTTTGCCATTGAAGCCGGCCCTGCAATTGAAGGCGGTGCACCGCGCCGTTGCCCGGACATTCACAAGATGATGAAGCTCGGTTATGCCCCGAAGATCGGCTTGAACGAAGGGCTTCGCCGCACGGTTTCCTGGTACAAGCACAATCCGCGATCGGATGCCGCGGGCCTTCTGTAACGGGCTGTAAAGACTTAAAAAAAGCATTTGCAAACGCACTGCACGCGCCCATGCCATCGCCTATAAACTGCAAATCGCGTCGTGCCCCCTTAACCGTGGAAAGTAACGTTCCGCGAATCTCGCGCGCGGGACATCAGGGAGTGTTTTGATGTCAGCATCTGATACCAAGTCCGTTTCCGTCACCATGTTGGACCCGCCGGTGCACGTCACCAAGGTGCCTGTCGAAGCTCCATTCGTTGACGAGCGCGGTGTCATTCAGTCCGTCATCGAAGCGACGACCCGCAGTGTGGCGCTCATCACCAGCGAACCCGGTGCCATCCGCGCCAATCACTGGCATCAGCAGGACTGGCATTATTGCTATGTGATTTCCGGATCGCTGGATTATTACGAGCGCCCGGTCGGTTCCACCGAGAAGCCGACCAAGACCTTCATCGGTCCGGGCGAACTTTTCTTCACGCCGTCGGGCGTCGAACACGCAATGGTGTTCCGCGAAAAGACGGTTTTCATCTGCCTGTCGCGCAATCCGCGTGACCATGAAACATATGAAGATGACGTCAAGCGCGTGAAACTGATCGAGAGCGTCTGAACCTCTTCTAGAGACGAAATTCGATGTCCGTGAAGTATCGTTGCGAACCGAGGGATGCTTGCCGCTTTTGCGGCTCGAAAAATCTTCACCAGTATATCGACCTGGGCGACCAGCCGCCGTCGAACAGCTTCATCAAACAGTCCGATATCGCGAACGAGGAGAATTTCCCGCTACGGGTCAATCTTTGCCAGGCCTGCGGGCTTTCGCAACTGACCCATACCGTGTTCGGCGAAGACATTTTCGATGACTATGCCTATCTCTCCTCGACCTCCCGCGCACTGGTGAACCATTATCAGGAGCTGGTCGACGGGCTCCTGCGTGATTTCTCGCTGCCTGCCAATGCTCTTGTCGTGGATGTGGGTGCCAATGACGGCATCATGCTGGATCGGTACCTGTCCGGGTTCCGCCTTGTTGGCGTCGAACCGTCTTCTGCCGGGCTGGTCGCGGCGAAGAAGGGGCATGTAATCCTCAAGAATTTCTTCGATGAAGCTTGCGCCGAGAAAATGGTTTCGCTTCACGGCAAAGCGGCGGTGGCGACCATCACCAATGTTTTCGCCCATATCGACCAGATTCACACGGTGGTGCGGGGTTTTGCTAGGCTGATGGACACCAACGGTATCCTGGTCATCGAGTTTCCCTATGTGATCGACACCATCGATCAGCTCTTTTTCGATACCATCTATCATGAGCATCTCTGCTATCTCGCCGTGTCCCCCATCGCGCGCCTGTTCGCAACTGTCGGCATGCGCTGCTTCCGGGCCCGGCGCGTAGATGTCGGGGCTTCGGGCCCCGCTGTTCAGTTGATGATCTGTCATGACAACGCGTCCCATGCGCCGGACGGTTCGGTCGAGGCGCTGCTCGATCTTGAAAAGAAATGGGGTCTTACCGATGTGGCCCGGTACCAGGATTTCAGCGCGCGGGTGAAACAGCGCGGCGTTGAGTTGCGGGACGTGATCGACAAATTGAGGTCCGGCGGCAAGCGCTTGGCTGCTTTCTCTGCTCCGGCGAAAGGCAATACCCTGCTTAATTCCTACGGCCTGACG
>JBJTAW010000145.1:0-21386 GCA_046091025.1 Chakrabartia sp.
CGTGCTGCCCTGTTATTGATGGTCTGCGGCGTTGGCATGATTTTGTGCGGAATGCTGAGCGATCGTATGACGCGCGGCAGACCAGAGCATAAAATCCGCCTCGCAATGTTTTATAGTCTGGGCACTGCCGCGAGTTTGACACTGGCCTTTGCCCTGCCCGCTGGCCCTGCGCAGATGCTCTTATTGGGGATCGCTATGTTCTTGGTTGCTGCAACCACCGGACCTGCGGGAGCCATGGTTGCCAATCTGACGCCGCTTGCTCTCCATGGTTCGGCTTTTGCCACGCTCACGCTGGCCAATAATGTGGTTGGTCTTGCCCCCGGTCCGATTTTGACCGGGCGGTTTGCCGATAGCTTGGGCCTGTTGGGCGCGGTGCAGTTGCTTCCCGTCCCTTGTCTTTTGTCGGCTTTGGTCTTCGCGCTGATGCAACGCAGTTACCTCAACGATTTAGATCAACAGGCGACTGCTTGACACCAACTCCAAAAATGTTGGCACGAAATGTGAAATATGGGTCGTGACGGGTTCTATAACGCTTTTCTGAAGAGATATCATAGGGGAGGAAGAGCTATGACTTTTAATCAGTAGGTCGCTGGTTCGAATCCAGCAGGGCTCACCATATATTTCAATAGCTTAATACTATCCCCTTTGGGGAAATTGAAATGCGGGTTGAAAAAAGGTTTCACCCAGGTTTCATCGTTGTGTTGAAGCTGCTTAAAATGCTGCCGAGGTAGAACGGACACTTATCCCCCTACCCCCTTCAAAATTCCCGCTAATCGAGACCCCACAGGGGTGGCACCCCCCTATTCTGGTTGATGGGACCCACAGTTCCTTCTTACATACGATTTTGTTCGTTTGACTGAATGAAATGGGGCTCAACATCCTAGCCTCAGTCGACTAAATGTCAGGCATAACGTCCACCACCCAAGCGCTTTCACCAGTCATCAGACGTTCTGCTTAGCTTTTATCGGCAGGTCAGTGTCGGCGCCCTTTTTCTTAAGATTGCTCGACTAATTCCCGCAGTTCGGACGGCAAGAGTACCGGATGTCTCCGGTGCAGCATAGCATGGCAATTTCGACATTTGGGGCGGATGCGGGCTGGCGCGCGGACGGCTTGGGGGTGGCGGGTGTCCAGATGAGGTAGAGCGCCGCCAAGCCAATGACGAAAGCGACTAATCGCTATTGGGTCAGACCAGAAAGCTGTTTGAGCGCCTCTGCCTCTGAAATGACTTCGGCATATTTGGCCTGCAAGTCGAAAAGATTGGCAGTGTGCGGGTCGCGATGCCGATCGCCACAGGCGTCGCTGACGACAAAGGGGGCGAAGCCGCTTTGCAAGGCATCCAAGGCGGTCGCCCGAACGCAGCCCGATGTCGACAGCCCCGTGATCAACAGCGTGTCGACCCCAAGGGCGGATAACTTGGTCGCAAGCGCTGTCCCGAAAAAGGCAGAGGCATATTGCTTCGTCACAACCAGATCAGACGGGGCAGGGGTTAGGCTGGGCGGAAAGCGGCCCAGATCTGACCCCTTGTCAAAGGCCTTGAGAGCCGGAATCTTTTTATAAAACAGGCCGCCATTGGCACCGCCGGGTTCATATTCCACATTGGTGAAGATCACGGGAATACTGGCAGATCGGGCCGCCGCCAAAAGCCGCTCATTGCTGGCCAGCGCGTCTTCAACGCCCGCGTAAAGCGGGGAGGCCGGATCGAGATAGGCCATCACAAAATCAACGATCAAAAGCGCCGGACGCGCGCCAAAGGTAAGGCGGCCGTCAAAGGCCCCGGCGTAATTTTGAACGAGATCTGGATTGGCCTGGGACATTACATGATGCCCGCAACCTGAAGCGCCTCAATGTCGTGCGCGCTCATGCCGAGCAGCTCGCCAAAAACGTCTTCATTATGCTGGCCGACTTTGGAAGGCGCGGGATGCCGCACGCTCGACGGGGTAACCGACAGCTTGGGAAAGGCGTTCTGCATCTTGAGCGTGCCATAACGTTCCGTTTCCACATCAATAATCGCCTCCCGCGCCTGAAAATGCGGATCGGCAATCATCTCCGGCGCGCGATAGACGCGGCCTGCGGGGATGGAGCATTGGGTCATCAGCGCATCGAGCGCATCTACGGTCAAGGTGCGGGTCCACGCGTTGATCAGCTCATCAAGCTCCAACTGATTGGTGCCGCGCGCCAAATGCGTGGCATAACGCGGATCATCTCCCAATTCGGGACGGCCCATGGCTTCGGCCAGACGCCGCCACAAACTGTCCTTATTGGCGCCAATCATATATTCGCCATCTTTGCACGAATAGACGTTGGACGGCGCAATGCCCGGCAGGATGGATCCAGACCGTTCCCGGATCAGCCCCATCAGATCATATTCGGGAACGATGCTTTCCATCACCTGCAGCACGCTTTCATAGAGCGCGGCATCGACCACCTGGCCTTGGCCCGTGCGTTCGCGGACATGGAGTGCGGCCAGCACACCCATGCAGCCAAAGGTTGCCGTCAGCGTGTCGCCGATGGAAATGCCCATGCGGCTGGGCGGACGATCTGGTTCGCCGACAATATAGCGCCATCCTCCCATCGCTTCACCAATGCCGCCAAAGCCGGCTCGGTCGGAATAGGGGCCAGTCTGGCCATAGCCGGACATGCGGGCAATGATGAGCCGGGGGTTGATTGCCAACAGCGCGTCGGGGCCAAGGCCCCATTTCTCCATTGTGCCGGGCTTAAAATTCTCAATGAGAATATCGGCCTTCGCCGCCAGTTTACGGACAATGTCTTGGCCTTCGGGCACGCGCAGATTGATCGATACCGACCGCTTATTGCGGGCAATCACTTCCCAATTGACCTTGGTGTCGCCTTGGCCCCAATCGCGCATGGGGTCGCCAGCGCCAGGTGGTTCCACCTTGATCACATCGGCGCCCATATCGCCCAAGAGCTGGCCGCAAAACGGCCCAGCCAAAAGCTGGCCCATTTCAACAACGCGCAGTCCGTCTAAAGCACCCATTTTCTCAACTCATTCTGCGGCTTCGGCGTGCATCCAGACAGGCTGAATAGGCGCCTCTAAGCCAGTTTCTGCGACACAATTTGCCCGCAGTGCATCAATGCCGGGGCCATAGTTAAACAGTTCCAGCGCGGGACGTATGGCGCGCATCTGGGTGCGCAACGCCTCTGTTGCGGCCATGTCGACTTGGCCCTTTGCATCGGCGACCACGCCATAATCGCGCGCGCCTTCCGGCGTGACGAGCCCTTGGGTGATTTCCTTGCCGACAAGGGCAGGGTCACGATCCAACGGGTCACCCCAGCCGCCACCACCCCAGGTGATGAAGTGCAGCTGATCATCGACGTCCACATGCACATCTTCAACCTTGTTGCCGATGATGTGCGTGATGCCATCCGCCTTTTCCAAGATTTTGCGCGCGCGCTTTCCGGGTTCACCGCCATTCACGCCCCATGGGGGCACAAACCAGCGGTCATCATGGATGGAAATCGTACCCGATGCGAGGAAGCGGTAGGTCATGTGGATGCCATTACCGCCACGATGCAGCCCGGCACCGCCGGAATCGGGGGCCGTGTCATACCGCTCAATAATCAGCGGGAAATAGCGTTCCAAAAATTCATTGGGGACATTGGTAAAGCCCGGCCAGAGCGAATGGCCATCCGGCCCATCGCCCAGCGGCCGGCCCGGAATGCCGCCAAAGCCGATCTGGAACAGCTGGAACCATTTTTCATCCGCATCATAGCCGGAATAAAAAAGGTGCGGAGAGGAAGAGAAGCCCGCAGCGTTCAGGAATTCCGGTGTCTTTTGCCCCAACAGGCCGCCCAGAATGTCAAAAATGCGGCCGAGCGCGTGGGTGCGGCCCGAGAGAGCTGCCGGGAATTTCGGCTTGAGCAGCGACCCTTCTGGAATGCGCACATCAATGAGATCATAAAACCCATCATTGAACAGGATCTGCGGGTCAAAGACCATGATCATGTAGATGCCAAAGAACATCTTAAACATGTTTTAGTTGAGGAAGAAGTTGATCGAGGCCTTGCTCTGCGGATCGGTGCCCGCAAAATCGAGGATGACCTTCTCGCCTTCCCGCCACATGGTGCATTTGATGCGATAGGGCCCAGCACCCATGCCATCGTCGCAAATATAATCTTCAAAGCTCACCGGCTCTTCGGCCACGGCCATGGCGAGCAGGGACTTCATGGCGCGATGGTTGCGGGCCAGAAGCTCTTGCGTGGCCGACACATAAACATCGTCGCCAAAGCGTTCTGCCATTTCAATGACGCGGCGTGAGGCGACGCGGCAGGACGCGATGAGCGCGTTCAAATCGGCCTGGCACCAATCTGGCTTGCGCGTTTGGTGCAGAACCAGCTTCATCAGGTCTTCGTTATACTCGCCCTTTTTCCAGAGCTTGACCGGGGGAATGCGAACCCCTTCTTCGAAGATCGAGGTGGCGTTGATCGGCATGGAGCCAACGACTTTACCGCCAATGTCGGACTGGTGGCCGAACATGGAGGTATAGGCGATCAACCGGCCATCCTTGAACACGGGCAGAAGAACCAGCCAGTCATTCGAGTGGCTTACTGCGCCATCCACCGAATAGGGATCTGATAAGAAGATGAGGTCGCCATCTTCCAGCGTGCCCTCAAAATTATCGAGGAAGCCGCCGATGAAACTGCCGAATTGTCCGACAATCATCTTGCCTGTCGGGTCGGCGATCAGCGGAAAGGCATCGCCCTGTTCCCGAATGCCGGGTGACATTGCGGTGCGGACCAGCGTTGCATCCATTTCAATGCGGGCATTGCGCAGCGCATTTTCAATAATGTCGAGCGTGACCGGATCGATATCAATCTTTTTGAAGAGAACCGGGTTGGTTTGGATGATCTGCGCAGCCATGATGTCTTCCCTCCTCAGCCTAAGTTGATCAAGATGTTGCCGACGCGGTCGACGGTTGCGACGCAGCCCGATTCAACCAATGTCGTTGAGTCCATTTCCACGATGATGGCGGGGCCTTTGATAATATCGCCCTGACGCAGCTTGGATCGATCATAGATCACCGCCGCTTGCTCACGCCCATCCATCCAGAGCGTGTGATCGCGCATCTTCGCGGCTTGTGGATTGCCATCGCCCTTGGGCAGTTCCGCTGCCGGAAGGTCGAGCGCTGCCCCCAAGGCCACGGCCCGCAGGTTCACAATCTCATGCGGGGTATCCATGTTGAAGGTGAAGAGGCGGTTATGCTCTTCATCAAACCGCTTCAAAATACCGGCAATGCCATCACTGCGCAGCAGATCAGCACTGATCGTCAGCGGCACTTCAAAGGCCTGACCTGCATAGCGGACGTCCACTTCAAATGCGGTTGTAATCTCGCTGTCTGGTACGCCATCCGCCAGCAATTCAGCCCGCACTTGGTGCGCCATGTCTTCGAGAATTTCGATCAGATCCTGTGCCTGTGTCTGAGTAGCAAGACGCGAGAAGGAGCGGGCCGTTTCTGTCCGCATCTGTGTGGTCGCATCGCCCAGCGCGCAGAGCACGCCGGGGGAGACGGGCGAGATGGCGGGCCAGCTGCCCATCAGCCGGGCGACGGCATTCACATGTAGCGGTCCCGCGCCGCCAAAACCCATCAGCGCGAAATGGCGGGGGTCATAGCCTTGCTGAACGGAGATCATGCGCAGCGCGCCGAACATATTTTCGTTCACAATGTCGATGATGCCGCGGGCAGCCGCCATCAGATCAATGTCGAGCGCATCGGCAATCGTCTGCACCGCACGCTTGGCGCCTTCACGATCCAGCTGAAACGTGCCGCCCAAGAGGTTTTCGGGGAGATAGCCAAGAACGACATTGGCGTCTGTGACCGTTGGCAATTCACCGCCCTTGCCATAAGCAACGGGGCCGGGGACGGCACCTGCCGATTGCGGGCCGACGCGCAGGGCCTTTGTCAGTTCCGGCACATAGGCGATGGAGCCGCCGCCTGCGCCCACTGTCTTCACATCCAGCGCGGAGGCGCGGACGGACAGATGGCCGACTTCGGTTGTCCGCTGACGACGCGGTTCCAGATTTTCAATCAGGGCGACGTCGGTGGACGTGCCGCCGACATCGAGGGTCAGAATATTCTTCAACCCTGCATTGCGGCCCACCCAAAGGGCGCCCGTCACCCCGCCTGCCGGGCCGGACATGAGAATGCTCACCGGCTGCTCTTCAGCCTTCTCTGCCGACATCAGGCCACCATCGGACCGCAGGAGCGACAATTTGCCGCGCAAACCCGCATCTGCCAGGTTGGAGCGCAGGTTGGACACATAGCGCCCGACCACAGGACGGACGGCCGCATTGGCAACCGTTGTCAGGGTGCGCTCATATTCCTGCATTTCGGGCAGCACTTCATGGCTGAGCGAAATGGGGACATCGTTGAAAATGTCCTTGGCAATTTCGCCGACCCGCTTTTCATGCGCGCCGCTTGCATAGGCGTTGATCAAGCTGACGGTGATCGCTTCGACGCCCTGATCCTTCAGACTGGTCAGCGCCGTACGCACATCAGCGTCATCGAGCGGACGGATTTCGCGGCCTGCCGGGTCAATGCGGCCTTTAATGGTGACGGTATCTTCGAGCGCTGCAAGCGGGGTTGGCTTGGGCCAAATGATCCAGGCAGCCAACCCGCCGGGCACAAAGCTGCGCGCAATCTGCATGATGTGGCGATAGCCTTCGGTCGTGATCAGGCCGACGCGTGCGCCTTTGCCTTCCAGAACGGCATTGGTCGCGACTGTTGTGCCGTGCAGGAAGAATTCAATATCCGCAGGTGCAATCCCAGCTTTATCACAGACCGCGGTGACGCCCGTCAGAATGCCTTCTGAACTGTCATGCGGTGTCGACGGTGTCTTATGCCGCCAAAAAGCCCCTGTTTGCGCATTGAACAGCAGTAGGTCGGTAAATGTCCCGCCTACATCGACGCCCAGCCGATAGCCCATTTTTAGTCTCCCTGGCGCACAGCGGGAAATACGGGGGCATGCGCCACCATTCCCGGAAGTTTTCGGTCCATAATCTCGGACAACCAGCGACTGGCGCTGATCATCTTTTCCAGATCCATATGTGTTTCGATGCCGGCCCTTTCGAGCATGTAGACAACATCCTCGCTGGGCACATTGCCCGCCGCACCTGGTGCAAAGGGGCATCCGCCCAACCCGCCAAGCGAGGCATCGACGATGCTCGCCCCGGCCTCGACCGCCGCCCACACATTGGCAAGGCCCGTATTGCGGGTGTTGTGAAAATGAACGCGCACAGGGATCGGGGCAATGAACGCACCGATCCGCCGCACTATGCGCGCCACTTGCGCCGGATCGCCGACGCCAATTGTATCGGCCAGCGCGATTTCAACCGGCCCCGCTTCAGCAAGGGCTTCAGCCATGGCTGCCACGCGATCATCCGCCACTTCGCCTTCAAAGGGGCATCCAAAGGCGACGCTAATGGTGGCTTGGCCGGTCAGGCCAGCCGCGTGCGCTTGGCGAATAATTCCCTTCGCCACTTCGACAGAATCGTCGCTGGTCTGGCCCTGATTGGCCATGGCAAAGCGGTCGGTTGCCACCGCAACAGCCCCCAATTCATTGATGCGGCCCGTCGCAATGGCGCGCTCTGCGCCGCGTGCGTTTAGGACAAGGCCGATATAGGATACATCGGGGCGGTCTGGCAGGCCGGAACAGACCTCATCTGCATCGGCCATTTGCGGAACGCGGTTCGGATTGACGAAGCTTGTCACCTCGATCCGGCGGGCACCTGCTTCAATAGCCTTATTGATCAGAGTCAGCTTGTCTGCCGGCGATATAATCGTCTTTTCATTCTGCAAGCCGTCGCGCGGGCCGACTTCGACAAAAGTGATTTCGGTGGTGTGCATGTCTCTTCTTCGTCTGATTTGTATACAAAATCAACCGGGCAAAATGCCAACTGACCTTTAGGATATGGTAGCGAGAGGCTTTTTTCCGAGATGTGCATCCGCATAGGTATGAAAGGCGCGCCGGATATGGCCCGCCATGACCGATTCCGCCCATCCTCCATCCTTGCGGGCAAAGGCGGCGAGCAGCTCATTATGCTCCCGATGGGATCGCTGCAGGTCGCTGACGTCATAGCTTTGGGCGGTGCGCCAGACCACCGGCTGCTCAATTAAGCGGGCCAATAAATTGGTGAGCCGGGGGGAGGCGGCAGCCTCCAATATGATCTCATGGAAGCATTTGTTATGCTTGAGAAAAGCGTGAACATCGGGGGTGGCTGCGGATACGGCGCGCCCAATTGCGTCATTTTCAGCCTTGAGCAAAGCCAGTTGCGCAGTCGTGATCAGACCTGCTGCGCGGCGGGCTGCCAATCCTTCCATCAGTTCCCGCAAGACAAACGCATCTTCAATATCGTCAAGCGACCAGTCTGCGACGAAACTACGCTGGCGTTCGCTGCGGCGAATGAACAATTCCGATTCTAAACGCCGTAGAGCTTCACGCACGGGCGTCCGCGACACGCCGCATTGTTCCGCCAGCCATTCTTCGCGAATCTGATCCCCTGGCGGCAGCGTGCCCGACAGGATCATGCCTCTAATCTGGCTATAGGCCTGTTCCGATGCTCTTGACACAAAAGGTCTCCTAACCGCTTGACCAATGCATAATGTATACAATAAGCTACGCAAATGTTTTTCTGGAGGGCTTCAGTTGGAGCGTCTCGGTGATGATATGGGTGCAGGCTTTCGGGCGGGTCGCAGTGCGGCCGGTCGCAGTATGCACTTCATCTCTTCCTGCGCCGCACTCTTCAAGCGGGCAATCCTTGCGTCGGAACATGATGTCCCGACCCTAGCCTTATCGCCATCTTTCCAGCCCGGCTCAGATTTTTATCAAGGCAGGAAAATTACGCACCGTCCGACAGAAGCGGCGCACCTCATGGGAGTAAAATGATGAAAATGACCAAAGCAATTCTAAAGGGGGCCATTGCGTTGAGCGCTTTGAGTGCGGGCCCGGCATTTGCGCAAGCCGCAGACGCGGACGCTGTGGAGGATATCATCGTCACCGCACGCCGTTTGAATGAGTCGCTCTCTGATGTGCCCGCTTCGATCACGGTGTTGTCTGGGGATACGCTGGAAAAAACGGGAGCTCAGACGGCATCTGATTTTGTGAAGCTCACGCCCGGCGTCACCATTGTGACGGGCTCGGCCGAAGCCGGTGACACGCAGATCAACATTCGTGGTCTTAACGGCACGCGCGATGCCGAAAGTTCGGTCGCGCTGGTTGTCGATGGCATCCTCAAGACAAATACCGCAGCCTTGAACCAAAATCAGGGCACGCTGCGTCAGATTGAAATCCTCAAAGGCCCGCAAGGCGCACTTTACGGGCGCAACGCAGCCGCAGGTGCCATTGTGGTCCAGACGCTGAAGCCGGGTGACCGATTTGAAGCTGGTGCTGAGGCGAGTTACGCCAATGAAAACACCATGCGTGCCAATGCCTATGTCTCCACGCCAATCGGCAATGGTGCGGGGCTTCTGCTTTCGGCCGATTATGCGAGCACGGATGGCTTTTTCTACAACCGCTTCCTCGAAGACAAGGCTGTGGATGATCAGGAAAGCTGGAACATCAATGCTCGCTTGGTTGCCCCCCTTGGCGACAATACGGAAATTGATGCCAAGGCGCGTTATGGCAAGCTGAATGGCGCGTCGATTAACTTCAACGCCTCCTTCCATCTGCCCGCCTTTGGCGCATTCAACCCTGCGTTCAACGAAAAGGTCGATGAGCATCCCTTTGACTATTACGGCAATATCCGCCCGACCAATGAACAGTCGACCTTTGAAGCCTCTTTGAAGCTCGATCATGATTTTGGGACGTCGGCTTTGACCGCTTGGGTTGCCTATAGCGACATTAAGAACGACCTGACGGCCGACGGCACAGCGGCCGACTTTGCCCGTTATATTTCGCCCGGTCTGGGTGCCCCGGCCAATGCCGTGAACACGGCTGTTATGAATAAGTGCTTTGCCACAACAGCGGCGCTGACGGGTTATGAGGTCAATCAGCCGGGCACGATCGGGTCCAGCGCGGTTCCGTTCCTGTTCAACCCAGCGACGGGGTCTACCTTTGGCCCCTACAGCCCGACAACCTGCGACGGGACGCAATATCAGCTGCGCAACCAAAAGGATTTCTCGGCTGAAGTCCGTCTCGCCTCCACGGGTGATGGTCCGCTCAACTGGTTGGTGGGCGCCTATTATCTGAACATTAAGCGTGAAGTCGGCGTCAGCCTTGGGGCCGATCTGGGCAAGGGCATTATCCAGAACCTCTATAACGCCCCTGCATCGGATAACCCCACGTCGCAGCTGTTCCACGACAAGTTCGGCACCAATGTTTATGCCGCATTTGGCTCGGTCGATTATGAAGCGAGCGACAAGCTCGATATCGGCATTGCCGTGCGTTATGACAGCGAGCACCGCAAAGTGAATAACTTGGTGCCGGTGGCGACAGACCCGATCACGGGTGGGCCGATCAATCCGGGTCAGACCGGCGGCGCGATTAGCCCCAAGTCTGAAACCTTCAACCAGTTCCAGCCCAAGATCACCGTGCGTTATGAACTGGCTCAGGACCTGAACGCCTATGCCAATTATGGCATCGGCTTTAAGTCTGGTGGTTTCAACAATCAGGGCTCACGCGCGATTGTGGATGGCAGCTTCAACAATGGCGCGCCGGGCACGATCAATGCCGGGATCAAGATCAACGATCTTTATGGCAAGGAAAAGTCCGACGCGTTTGAACTCGGCTTGCGTGGCAAGGCCGGCCCGATCAATTTTGATCTGGCAGGCTATTACACCAAGGTTTCCGACATGCAGTTCTTTGAATTTTATGTCGGCAGCTTTGGCCTGCTGCGTGTTGTGTCCAACATTGATCGTGTCGATCTGAAGGGTGTGGAATTCAACGCCAATGCCAATATCATGCGTGGCTGGTCGGTCTTTAGCTCGGTGAACTACACCGATTCAAAGATTAAGAAGAACAGCTCACGCCCCTATACGGTTGGCAATAAGTCACCCTATACGGCCGAGTACACGATCAACTTGGGCACGCAGATTGATACGCCCATCACCGACGCGGTGGATGGCGTTCTGCGCGCTGATTACCGCATCACAGGCCCAACCTGGTTCCACACGGTTCAGGATGAAACGGTTCCAACCATTTTCAGCGGTTTGATTCCCGTGTCGCAGGTCGCCTTCTTGGGCGCCCGCTTTGGCGATGCCAAATATGATGTCGCACGCCGCGGCACCTATGGCGTGCTGGATCTGCGGGCCGGCCTTGAGGGTGAGCGTTGGAAGATCAGCGTGTTTGCCAACAATGCCCTCAACAAGAAATATGTGAACGAAGTCATCTTGGCGGCCGAATTTGGCGGCTCCTTCATCTCGCCGGGCGGACGTCGTCTCATCGGTGTTGAAGCGGGCTATAAGTTCTAATCCAGCTAACACTTCAAAAATAGAAACGCCCGTGAGCCATCGCTGCTCGCGGGCGTTTTCTTTTGTCCTTTGGGGTCACGCCCTGACGGTCTTCGCTAACGCCCCTTTCTCTTGCGCGAAAAATGCGCGACAAAGAGGGGGTTGTTGGAAAGCAAGGGGCTGAAAAGCTGATGACACGGACATCTTCGTTGAAAATGCGGTCCTGGCTCTTCGCCCCCGGGGACAGCGAAAAGAAAATGATGAAGGCGGTGGAGAGCAACGCCGATATCGCCTTGCTCGACCTTGAAGATGCTGTGGCTGTCGAGAATAAGCCGGTCGCTCGCCAACTGGTTCATGATCTGCTCCGGGCCAATGCGGCCCATCGCGCCCGGATCTGGGTGCGCATCAACCCTTTAGATGGCCCCTATGCGCTAGACGATCTGGCCGCCATTCTGCCCGCGCAGCCGGGCGGGATCATGCTGCCCAAAGTTTATGGCCGGGCCGATGTCGAAAAGCTCGACCATTATCTCTCCGCCCTCGAAGTCGCGAACGGCATTGAAGAAGGATCGACGCCCGTCATTGTCTTGATTACCGAAACGGCCGAGGCGATGTTCCATACAGGCGATTATAAGGGCGTGCGGCGCTTGGTCGCGCTGACCTGGGGTGCGGAGGATTTGGCGGATTCTGTCGGCGCCATGTCAAACCGCGACATGGATGGTAGCTTTAGCTTCACGTTTGAATTGTCGCGCAGCCTGACCTTGCTGGGTGCCGCGGCGGCGGGCGTCCCTGCGGTGGAGACGATTTGCGCTGATTATAAGGATTTGGAGGCTTTGAAAGCTCGCGCCGAAATGGTCCGCCGCAATGGCTTTCGGGGCATGCTGGCGATCCATCCGGCACAGGTAGATGTGATCAACGCCGCCTTCACGCCCAATGCGGACGAAATTGTGGAGGCTCAGGAGATTGTAGAGATTTTCCGGGCCAATCCGGGCGTTGGGGCCATTGGGTATAAGGGCGGCATGCTCGACCGCCCCTTTTTGTCGCGCGCGCAACAACTGCTCGCCCAAGTGGATGAGGCGTGACGATCATGTCCGACGCGGTTCTCTATGATCTGCTGCCCGACGGCATCGTAATCATCACAATCAATCGGCCGGACCAGCGCAACTGCCTCAGCCTCGAGGTGCGGGACGGTCTTTTTGCGGCCTGGGATCGGTTTGAGAAAGATGCGGGCGCAAAAATCGCGATCCTGACCGGCAAAGGCGATGCGGCATTTTGTGCCGGAGGCGATTTGAAGGAAATGGTGGAGCGCCAATTGCAGGTGCCGCCGCGCGATATGTTTCCCATGCCTTATGAGAATATTTCGCTTTCTAAACCCACAATTGCGGCCGTGAACGGGGTCGCCTTTGCGGGCGGGTGGATGATTGCGCAGGTCTGTGATCTGTGCGTTGCATCGACAACCGCCAAATTTGCCATCACCGAGGTGAAGGTGGGCCGGGGTTCTCCTTGGGCCGCACCCCTCATCCATATGATCCCGCAGCGGATCTATATGGAAATCGTCCTGACCGGAAAGCCCATCACGGCGCAGCGCGCTTATGAAATCGGCTTGGTCAATCGACTGGCGCCGCCAGAGGCGTTGATCGACACCGCACTTGCGCTGGCGCGCGAAGTGATTGACGGGGCCCCGCTGTCTGTTGCCGCCGCTCGCGAAACGGTCATGCTCTCGACCGAAATGGGGCGGAGCGCCGCCATTGATGCGGCTTATGCTGTGCATGAGCGGGCCTATTGCAGCGATGACGCACAGGAAGGGCCAAGGGCTTTTTCCGAAAAGCGTAAACCCAAATGGACAGGACGTTAGGGCTGCATCCTGACACAGCATTAAGGCCTGTTTTCGCGTCTGTCCCTAAGCTTGACAATTATAAGCATTTTTATAAAAACTATAGTTATGGATGACAATCTAGCTGCTATGCTTGCGGATACGGCGCGGCTGATGCGTCGCGCATTTGATGCGCGGGCACGGCAGATTGGCGTGACGCGCCCCCAATGGCGGGTGCTGTCTGTGCTCCACCGGTTTGAGGGTATTAATCAGGGCGGTCTGGCAGAGATGCTGGAAGTTGAACCGATCACCGTGTGCCGCATGGTCGATCGCTTGCAGGAAGCGGGCCTTGTTGAGCGCCGTCCCGACCCAGAGGATCGCCGATCCAGACTCTTATTTCTGACGCCGAAAGCGGGGGCGCTCTTGAGTCAGCTTCGCCCCTTGGGGGAAGAGATGCTGGAAGAGGCCCTGAGCGGCGTTGATGACAAAGACCGCCATGTTCTGCTCACATCGCTCAGCCAGATGCGCCGCAATCTCGCGCGCAAGCCAGGACAATCGACCGACGTCTGACGCGGCCATCTTCATTCCTTTATTTCAGCGGTAGGAGCTTGCGGATGATATGTTCGGCGGCTTCGGCCGGCGTCATCTCAACCGTGTTCACGCAAATATCGGGGGTGATCGGTGCTTCATAGGGGCTGTCGATCCCAGTGAAGTTTTTGAGCGCGCCTGACCGGGCCTTTTTATACAACCCCTTCACATCGCGGGCTTCCGCAACATCCAGCGGCGTATCGACGAAAATTTCGATAAATTCGCCTTCTGGCAGCATGGAGCGCACCATATCGCGTTCGGCGCGGAAGGGACTGATAAAGGCGGTGAGCACAATCAGCCCAGCATCGGCCATGAGCTTAGCCACTTCCCCCACGCGGCGGATATTCTCAATCCGGTCGGCTTCGGTAAAGCCCAGATCCTTGTTCAGGCCATGGCGCACATTATCGCCATCCAGCAGGAAAGTGTGCCGGTTCATGAGATTGAGGGACTTTTCAATTTCATTGGCGAGGGTTGATTTTCCGGACCCCGACAGGCCGGTAAACCAAAGCACGCGTGCTTTTTGATTCTTCAGATTGGCGTGCTCGGCGCGGCCAATATCAGTGGCCTGCCAGTGCACATTCTGCGCTCGACGCAAGCTGAAATGCAGCATGCCCGCCCCAACCGTGCGGTTGGTCAGCTTATCAATCAGAATAAAGCCACCCAAGGCGCGGCTGTCCGCATAGGGTTCAAACACAATGGGCTTGTCCGTCGCCAGCTCTGCAACGCCAATTGCATTCAGCTCCAGCGTTTTGGCGGCCAGATGCTCCATCGTGTTCACGTTGACGGTATATTTGGGCTGCTGCACGGTGGTGGACACCAGTTGCGAGCCGAGCTTCAACCAATAGGATCGGCCGACATGCAGCGGGTCATCATCCATCCACACGATCGTTGCTTCAAATTGGTCTGAGACTTCGGGCGGCGTGTCTGCGACTGAAATGACGCTGCCGCGCGAACAATCAATTTCATCCTCAAAGCAAATGGTGACGGACTGGCCCGCCACCGCTTCGTTCAGATCGCCATCCAGCGTCACAATTTTTGTAACAGTCGATGTCTTGCCCGATGGCAGGACGCGAATGGCATCGCCCGGCTTGACCGATCCAGTCGAAATCAGACCGGAAAAGCCCCGAAAGTCGAGATTGGGCCGATTGACCCATTGGACGGGCAGGCGGAACGGCTTGCGCTGATCCGCGATGTTATCCAGCTCCACCGTTTCCAGATGCGCGATCAAGGGGCCGCCCTGATACCAAGGCATATTCGGGCTATTCGTGGTGATGTTATCGCCCTTAAAGCCTGAAATCGGCATGGCGGTGAAGTTGGTGATGCCAATCTCTGCGGCAAAGGCCGTGTAATCGGCGACAATGGCGTCATATGTCGCCTGATCATAGCCAATCAGGTCCATCTTGTTCACGGCCAGAACAATATTCTTAATGCCAATCAGCTTGCACAAATAGCTGTGCCGCCGCGTCTGCACGAGAACGCCCTTGCGCGCGTCAATCAATATGACCGCAAGGTCCGCTGTCGACGCACCGGTAAACATGTTGCGGGTATATTGCTCATGCCCTGGGCAGTCGGCGACGATAAACTTTCGCTTTTCCGTCGCAAAAAAACGATAGGCAACGTCAATGGTGATGCCTTGTTCGCGCTCAGCGGCAAGCCCATCCACCAACAGCGCAAAATCTATGTCTTGGCCTTGTGTGCCCACTTTCTTGGAATCCACCTGCAGGGCTTCCAACTGGTCTTCAAAGATCATCTTTGAATCATAAAGCAGCCGCCCGATCAGGGTCGATTTGCCGTCGTCGACCGAGCCGCAGGTGATGAAGCGCAGCAGGCTTTTCTGCTGATGGGTCTCAAGATAGGCGTCAATATCCGACGCAATCAGCGCGTCCGCCTGATAGATGCTGTCCTGCGCCGCCATCAGAAATCCCCCTCCTGCTTTTTCTTCTCCAAGGAGGCATCCCCGCCATCCTTGTCGATGACGCGGCCCTGTCGCTCGGACGTGGTGGTCAACAGCATTTCCTGAATGACTTCGGGCAGTGTCTTGGCCTCACTCTCAACCGCGCCGGTCAAAGGAAAGCAGCCCAGCGTGCGGAAGCGGATCGAACGTTCGGTAATGTCTGGGCGCTTGCCCATTACCTTTTCCAGACGGTCAATATCATCGGCCATGAACAGCTGGCCCTGATATTCAAAAGTTGGCCGTTTCGCGCTGAAATAGAGCGGCACGATGGGGATGTCGTTCAAATGAATATATTGCCAGATATCCAGCTCGGTCCAGTTGGAGATCGGGAAAATGCGGATGCTCTCTCCCTTGGCCTTGCGGGCGTTGTAGAGGTTCCACAATTCCGGGCGTTGGTTCTTCGGGTCCCAGCCATGGGTGGCCGTGCGGAAAGAGAATATCCGTTCCTTTGCTCGGCTTTTTTCCTCGTCGCGCCGGGCGCCGCCAAAGGCCGCGTCAAAGCCATACAGGTCGAGCGCTTGTTTTAGCCCTTCGGTCTTCCACATATCGGTATGCAAGGGGCCATGGTCAAACGGGTTGATGCCGCGTTCTTTGGCTTCGGGGTTTTGATAGACCAAAAGCTCCATACCGCTGTCATGCGCCATTTGGTCGCGCAGCTTATACATGTCCTTAAATTTCCAAGTCGTATCGACATGGAGCAGCGGGAAGGGCGGTGGGCTGGGGTAAAAGGCTTTGCGCGCCAGATGCAGCATCACGGCGCTGTCCTTGCCCACGCTATAGAGCATCACGGGCTTTTCAGCTTCCGACACGACTTCGCGCATGATGTGGATGGCCTCTGCCTCAAGGCGTTCCAAATGGGTCAATGTGCGCGTCATATCGGGCGAGCTCCGTTTCTAAGGACTGCAGAGCCTATCGGGCATGTGATTCGATCTTGAACCTCCCATTTGGGAGGATATATAGAGATCATGCGCGTTGATGATGATGGCCTGCTTCAATCCCTGCATGAAGGGATGTTTGAAACGCCCCTCTGTCGGGAGTTTCTCAATCGCTTGCTGGCCAAAACCGGGGCGCAATTCATCTCTTTGGGCTTCCGTCCGGTCCATGCCGATGACGATGTGCGGCTGTTTGCAGGTGCGGGTCCATCGGCCGATATCATCAGCGGCTTTACCAAGGATCACCCCATTGCCTTTCGGACCATGCGCCCCGATCGTGCTTATGCGCTCGATGAGGTGCTTGATCCCGCAGATGGGACACATATGGCCTTTGTTCAGCAGGTGCTGCAGCCGCATGGGGTGACCCATATGCGCGCCATCCGGGTGACAGAGCCGGGCGGTATTGATCTTTGGCTGAGCGCCTTTGGGGGAAGGACGATCGGCTCTGCGACGGGCGCGCTGTTGACGGCGCTGGCACCACATCTGCGCATTGCGCTGCGGTCTTATGCGGCGTTGGAGCGGGAACGCTATCGGTCTTCGGTAACAGCGCAGGCCATTGAGCGGCTGAAAATGGGTTGGCTGACCGTAGATGGTCAATGCCGGATCATCGATGCGACCCAAAATGTCGAACAGCTGTTTCAATTGGGTGGGCCTTTGCGCCGCGGCCGATATGATCGGTTGGTGCCAACATCCCCGATGATTGATCGACAGCTCACCGCGCTCATCAAATCCTATGGCCAGACGCGCGAGGGCAAGTCGCAGGCCTTTCGCTTAAGCCAAGACCCATGGGTCGATATGCTTGTTACCCCGGCCCATGAGCAGGGGGTTGCGGGCCAAGCCAAGCCTGCGGCCTTCATCTATGTCAACGGCGATAGATGGTCGCAGGCGGATCGGTGCGAGCAGCTGGTCGATCTCTTCGGTCTTTTGCCCAGCGAAGCCCGGTTGGCATGGATGATGGCACAGGCCACCAGCATATCTGACGCTGCCGACGCCCTAGGGCTGACGATTGAAACGGCGCGCACTTATTCTAAGAAAATCTATGCCAAAACGGGCTCGCGCGGTCAGGCAGAGTTGGTGCGGATCGTGCTCACCAGCGTGTTGGCGGTGACTTAGGGGTTAGCGCAATTGAGCCGAGATCCATCATGACAAAAGTCTTTTCCCGTTCTTTGGTGTCGCTTGCCGCCGCCCTAAACCTTGTCGCTGCGCCCGCCTTTTCTGCCCCGTCCCGCGATGCAGATCCGGCGCTGTGGGTGATGCGAGATGCGGATACCACGGTCTATCTGTTCGGCACGGTGCATCTGTTGCCCGCCGGACTCTCTTGGTTTGATGATGCTGTGCTCAAAGCCTTTGATGCGTCGGACGAGCTTCAAATGGAAATTCTGCCTGTTGAGGACTTAGCCAGCCTGGCGCCGCTGATTATGAAGCTGGCTGTTGACCCTAAGGGGCGCACCATGGCGCAGCGCCTGTCTCCGGAAGAGCATGAGGCCTATCGCAATGCCCTTCTCAATATAGGCTTGCCCGCTGATCAGTTAGAGCCTCTGGAACCTTGGTTTGTGGCGCTTCAAGCGTCTGTCCTCCTTTATGCAAAGGCGGGCTATCACCCGAAACTTGGCGCGGAAGAGATCCTAACCCAAGCCGCAAAAAAGGCGGGGAAAAAGCTGACCGCTTTTGAAACGCCAGAGGAGCAATTCTCCATCCTCGATTCGACGCCAGAAGCAGAGCAGCTGATCGGCATCCGCGATCTGATCTATAAATCAGACCAGCAAATGGCGCTGCTGAATAAGGTTCTCGATCACTGGGAGCAGGGTAAGGCGGAGGAGGCTGGGCAGCTTTTGAATGAAGAGATGAAAAACACGCCCGAAACCGTCCGCCTCTCGCTGACCGATAGGAATGCACGATGGGCCAAGCAATTACAGGCCCGCATGGCGCAGCCGGGCACCGTCTTTGTCGCCGTTGGGGCGGGTCATTTGGCAGGCGCTAACAGTGTCCAGGACTATCTGACCCGGGCTGGCTTCAAAATAGAGCGGATAAGTTATTGAGAGGTCAACCCCGTCAAGGTGCAACAGGCGGATCGTTTTCGGACAACAGGTTCGCAAACAAAGCGCTGAGCTGCCCGGCGGCATAGGGCTTGTTCAAAACGGGTCGATGGGCGTGTCGCTCTGAAAGGGAGGGGCCGACATAGCCCGTGACGAACAGAAAGGGCACGCCTTTGTCGCACAGCGCATCGGCCACCGTGTCGCTGATCTCACCGTGCAGGTTCATGTCGACCATGGCGGCGTCGATATCGTGGGCGGCAATCGCGTCCAGCGCTTGGCGCGTGGTTCCGGCAACGAGGATGGATGTGCAGCCCAATTGATGCAGATAATCATCGGCCAGCATCAGGATCAGCATTTCATCTTCGACCAGCAGGATGGTCTTTCCAGTGAGAAGCTTATTCACCGCGATGCAACCCCAATGCGGGGATGGAAATTGCGCATTCCAGACCCTCTGGATGAAATGTCAGCGCAACAGACCCGCCCAATTGATGTGATAAGCCCCGCTCAATCACCCGCGATCCAGAGCCTTTATGCGACCGTGGTGGAACAGGTGGCCCCCCGGTCTCTCGCCAGGTCAGCAGCAATGCTTCCCCTTCGGCAGCGGGGGCAACTGTCCAGTTGATCGATATTCTGCCCTGCGGAACAGAGAGCGCCCCCTATTTGAGCGCATTGGTGGCAAGCTCATGAAAAAACACGCCCAAGGCGAGCACGGCAGTTGGGGCCACTTTCACCCCATCCCCCGATAGGCTGAATCTGGGATTATGCCCCTTTTCAATGCCAAAGGGTTCTAAAGCGGCCAAAATGACATCGCGTAAATCGGACTTGCTCCATTGCCCCCGCGTCAGCAGGTCATGCGACCGGGAGAGAGCCGAAAGCCGGGCCTCTATGGCATCCCGGACGGGGCCAGCCGCCTTGCCCTGCATCGCCTGCGAGACAATCAACTGCACCGTAGCCAAAGTGTTTTTAACCCGGTGATTCAGTTTATCAACCAGCATGCGCAGGCGAACCTGCTCTTCCTTATGGTCCGTCAAATTAACAAAGGAGGCAAAATATTGAACGGTCTTGCCGTCTGCATTGCGCAGTGGATTGATAAAGAAAGACGCCCAAAATTTCGCGCCCGATTTTCTCGTGCAGAGTAACTCTGCTCCGCTGATCACTTCGCCGGCAAGCGCCAGTTGCATCTGCACGAGCATGTGGTCATCGGCATGCGAAGACAGAATGAAGTTGAGGCTGCGGCCGATCACCTCATCGCGACTATATCCGGTTAGATCCAGAAAGCTGTCATTCGCAAAGATGATGGGGCTGTCTTCTGCCGGGGCGTCTGCAAAGAGCATCGCCATGCGTGTATGCTCAACCGCCAAAACAAAGGGGCCGCGTTTTTCCTCAAACGCCCAAAGATCCGCATCTGTGCGGGGTCGGTTTTTGTCCTGTTGGGGTGTCATCACGTCTTGCTGGTTCTGGCTGGAGGGGGTGTTTCGAACTTGGGTTGGATGCCTAAACATATATAAAGTGACAATGTTCCAACCTGTGAGGTAATTTGTGCTCCAGCCCAAATTACGCGACCCAGTGCCTGTGCAGCGCCAGATCTTATCTGTCTGAGGCCGAGAAATCTGCTTTTCGGTCGGATGCATACAATAAGGGCCAGGATATGATTATTATTCACGGCATCTCATCACAGATGATATGAACAAATTTGACCTTTGTTCGTTATCTTTAACCAGAGGGTCGACAGAAGAGGAGTAATGTCGCTGAGTCGATCCAGAAATCACATCTAGGTTGCTTGTTCCTTTGACATGAAGTCTGTAAGTATTCTAAAATTATGATTATGTTTACTAACCAAAAGTGGCAGAAAGAAACGCAAATGGAAAATTTTGAAGAATCCCTCCTGGGTTATGCCGTTGACGTTGTGACTGCACATGTCGGCAATAATTCTGTTGCCATCGCCGATGTTCCTGGTTTCCTGCGCGATGTCTACACAACGCTGCTTGAACTGGATGGACAGAAAGAGATTCCGATTCCGCCTGCTGAACCGGCAGTGCCGATCAAATCTTCGGTCAAGCGCGACTATATTATCTGTCTTGAAGACGGAAAGAAGCTACGCATGCTGAAGCGCTATCTCAAGACACAATATAGCATGACGCCAGAGCAATATCGCCACAAATGGGGCTTGCCCGCCGATTATCCGATGAATGCGCCGGCTTTGGCCGAGCAGCGCAGCTCCACGGCTAAGCGGATTGGTTTGGGCCGCAAGGCGAAGGGCTAAGCCCCCAAAACGCCAAATCACTGCATTTGGCGGCTTTGCAGGGACGTTGAGAGGGATTAGGGAATGGTTGAATACCATTCCCTACTCACCTTCCCTTCTGTAACTGCCGAGGCCGCCCCATGACGCACCAGTTTGATAAGTCGAAGCTTCCCAGCCGCCATGTGTCCGTTGGGCCAGAGCGTGCGCCGCACCGCAGCTATTATTATGCGATGGGCCTGACTGAAGAACAAATTGCCCGCCCCTTTGTCGGCGTTGTCTCGGCCGGGAATGACTCCGCCCCCTGCAACACCGCGCTTGACCATCAGGCCGATGTCGCGCGTCGTGGCGTCGATGAGGCGGGTGGCCTGTCGCGTCGCTTCAACACCATCACCGTCACCGATGGCATTGCCATGGGCCATCAG
>JBJTAW010000146.1:0-5400 GCA_046091025.1 Chakrabartia sp.
GCATATAATCTTCCTGCCACTGTGTCGGCCCGTTTGAGGGCGTAATTTGCACCGCCGTCACCTTATACTCCGGGCAATTGGTCGCCCAGTCGGAATAGTCGGTGGTGACGACATTCGCCTGTGTCAGCGGGTGGTGGAAGGTGGTGTAGACAACCCCGGGCGCCACGCGATCGGTGACGCTGGCTCGCAATGTGGTTTCCCCAGCACGGCTGGCAAGCCGCACCCAATCGCCCGATTTGACGCCGCGATTTTCGGCATCGACCGGGTGGATTTCCAGCACATCTTCTTCATGCCAGACGACATTGTCGGTCCGGCGCGTCTGCGCCCCCACATTATACTGGCTGAGGATCCGGCCCGTTGTGAGCAACAGGGGGAAGCGTGGCCCCGTGCGTTCATCGGTAGGCACATAATCCGTCACCACAAACTTGCCCTTGCCGCGCACAAAGCCATCAATATGCATGATGGGCGATCCATTGGGCGCGCTTTCATTGACGGGCCATTGGAGCGAGCCTTCCTCGTCCAGCCGATCAAAGCTGACGCCTGCAAAACTGGGGGTCAGGCGGGCCACTTCGTCCATGATCTGCGATGGATGGGTATAGTCCCAGTCCAGACCAAGCGCCTGCGCCAGCTTTTGCGTGACTTCCCAATCCTCAAACCCATTGAGTGGGCTCATCACCTTACGCACTGGCTGAATGCGGCGTTCCGCGTTGGTGAAGGTTCCGTTCTTTTCGAGGAAGGTCGAACCGGGCAGGAAGATATGCGCGTAATTGGCGGTTTCATTAAGGAATAGGTCATGCACGATGACGCATTCCATCGCCTCCAACCCGGCGGCGACGTGATGGGTGTTGGGGTCGGATTGAAGAATATCCTCGCCCTGAATGTAGATTGCCTTGAATACGCCGTCGGTTGCGGCATCCAGCATGTTGGGGATGCGCAGGCCGGGTTCTGGATCCAGCGCCACGCCCCATTCACGTTCAAACAGCTCACGCGTCGCGACATCTGAAATATGTCGATAGCCCGGCAGTTCATGCGGGAAGCTGCCCATATCGCAGGCGCCCTGCACATTATTCTGGCCGCGCAAGGGGTTCACGCCCACGCCGCGCCGCCCGACATTGCCGGTTGCCATGGCCAGATTGGCAATAGCCATGACGGTTGAGGAGCCTTGTGAATGCTCCGTCACGCCAAGGCCGTAATAGATCGCGCCATTGCCACCTGTGGCATAAAGCCGGGCGGCGGCACGCAGGTCTGCGGCTGGAACTTGGGTGATGGCCTCCAGCGTTTCGGGGCTGTTGCGGTCTTCCGAAACAAAGGCCGCCCAATCCTGAAATTCATCCCAGTCGCAACGTTCCCGCACAAAGGCTTCGTCGACCAGCCCCTCGGTGACGATGGTGTGCGCCATGGCCGTCAGAACCGCGACATTGGTGCCGGGGCGCAGCGGCAAATGATGCTGCGCCTCAATATGCGGGGAACGGACAAGATCGGTGCGGCGCGGATCAATCACGATCAGCTTGGCCCCTTGCCGCAGCCGCCGCTTCATCCGGCTGGCAAACACCGGGTGACCGTCCGTCGGGTTTGCGCCGATCACGAGGATGACGTCTGTATCTTCCACGCTGTCAAAGTCTTGCGTGCCCGCAGACGTCCCAAAGGTCGTTTTCAGGCCATATCCCGTGGGGGAGTGGCAGACGCGCGCGCAGGTATCGACATTGTTATTGCCAAAGCCCGCGCGGATGAGTTTTTGGACGAGGAAGGTTTCCTCATTGGTGCAGCGTGAGGACGTGATGCCGCCCAGCGCATTACGGCCATATTTGGCGCTGATCCGCTTGAGTTCAGATGCGGCATAGGCAAAGGCCTCATCCCAGCTGACTTCACGCCAAGGATCGCTGATCGAGGCGCGGATCATGGGGTTTAGAATGCGTTCCTGATGCTGGGCATAGCCCCATGCAAAACGACCCTTGACGCAGCTATGGCCGCGATTGGCCTTGCCATCTTTCCAGGGGACCATGCGAACCAATTGTTCGCCGCGCATTTCCGCGCGGAAGGTGCAGCCGACGCCGCAATAGGCGCAGGTTGTGACAACGGCGCGTTCCGGCGTGCCGATTTCCACCACCTTCTTTTCAACCAAGGTCGCCGTCGGGCAGGCCTGCACACAGGCCCCGCATGACACGCATTCGGAACCAAGGAAATTGTCCGATGCCATCCCGGCGGAAATTTTGGAGTCAAATCCACGCCCCTGAACGGTCAGCGCCAAGGTGCCCTGCACCTCATCACAGGCGCGCACGCAGCGCGAACAGGCGATGCATTTGGACGGATCAAAATCAAAATAAGGGTTGGAGTGATCCTTGGTCTGGCCGAGATGTGTCGCCTTTGGCTCATAGCGCACATCGCGCAGGCCAACGGCCCCCGCCTGATCCTGAAGCTCACAATCGCCATTCGCCGCACAGGTCAGGCAATCCAGCGGGTGATCGGAGATATAGAGCTCCATCACGCCCTTGCGCAGCTTCTGCAGGTGCGGCGTCTGGGTGTGCACAACCATGCCGGGTTCGACAGGCGTGGTGCAGCTTGCCGGCGTCCCACGGCGGCCGTCAATTTCCACCAGGCACAAACGGCATGACCCGAAGGAGGCCAGGCTATCTGTGGCGCACAGCTTGGGGATTGCCGTGCCTTGTTCGGCGGCGGCGCGCATCACGCTGGTCCCAGAAGGGACTGTGACGGTGCGGCCGTCAATCGTCAGCGTCATATCGTCTTCCGCGCGCGAGGCGGGCGTTCCAAAATCGCTTTGTGGCTGGTACGTCATGCTACTACCGCTCCCCAAAATCTTCTGGGAAATGAGTTATCGCCGAGAGCACGGGGTAGGGGGTAAACCCGCCCAGCGCGCAGAGCGATCCAAATTTCATTGTATCGCATAAATCCTCGATCAAGGCGAGGTTTTCTGAGACATTGTCGCCCGCCAGAACGCGGTCGAGCGTTTCCAGCCCGCGCGTAGAGCCAAGCCGGCAGGGGGTGCATTTGCCGCAGCTTTCGGCCGCGCAAAACTCCATCGCAAACCGGGCTTGCTTAGCCATGTCGACGCTGTCGTCAAAAACGACCAGCCCGCCATGGCCGATCAGGCCGTCAACGGCGGTAAAGGCTTCATAATCAAAGGCTGTGTCGAACTGGCTGGGCGGATGATAGGCCCCCAATGGCCCGCCAACCTGCACCGCGCGGACGGGACGGCCCGATGCCGTGCCGCCGCCAATATCCTGCACCAACTCTCCAAGGCTAATGCCAAAGGCTGTTTCGAACAGGCCGCCGAACATCACATTTCCGGCGATTTGGATCGGCATAGTCCCGCGAGAACGCCCCATGCCATAGGCGGCATAGGCCTCTGTACCATGCGCGAGGATCCAAGGGACGGTGGTCAGCGTCAGCACATTGTTGACGACCGTCGGCTTGCCAAACAGACCTTCCAGAGCGGGCAGGGGCGGCTTAGCCCGAACTTCCCCGCGCTTGCCCTCCAGCGAGTTTAGAAGTGATGTCTCTTCGCCGCACACATAGGCGCCAGCCCCCACGCGAATCTCTACGTCAAAGGGCGCAATTAAGTGCGCACAGGCGCGGGCGGCGGCCTCCATCTTGGCAATGGCATGCGGATATTCAGAGCGAATATAGACATAGCCCTTGGTCGCGCCGACGGCGAACCCAGCAATGGCCATGCCTTCAATCAACTGATACGGGTCGCCCTCCATCGCCATGCGATCGGCAAAGGTACCGCTATCTCCTTCGTCCGCATTGCAGACGATGTATTTCTGATCAGCATTGGCTTGGGCAACGGTGCGCCACTTAATGCCCGCGGGGAAGCCTGCGCCACCTCTGCCGCGCAGGCCAGAGGCAATGAGCGCTTCAATGGTCGCATCCGGGCCAAGGGCGCGTGCTGTGGTCAATCCTTGCCACCCGCCCGTTGCGGCATAATCCTCAAGGCTCAAAGGCACCGTCCGCCCAGCGCGGGCGAAGGTCAGACGTTGTTGGCGGGCGATAAAGGGGTGTCCCGCGATCTGGCCAATGCAAAGCTTATCCGCCACACCGTCAAGGATCGTCTGCACATCGTTCGCGGCCACGGGGCCATAGCCAATGCCGTCAATTTCAACGAGCGGTTCCAGCCAATGCATCCCCCAAGAGGAGGTGCGCTCAACATCGGCACCTGCTTTGGCAAAGGCAGCGGCGACATCGTCTGCGCCACACGCCAGCGCCAGCGCGTCATCTGAAATGCGGACCTTCATTGTGCGGCCACCAAGGCAGCCAATTTCTCGGCGTCTAAACGCGCATGGACGGTGGTTCCGACCATAGCGGCTGGGCCAACCGAACACAGGCCGAGGCAATAAATGGTTTCGAACTTAACACGGTCCTGCTGCGTGACGGCCGCGGCGACAGCATCAACACCGCGCGCCTGACAGGCTTCTGCACGGCAGAGCTTAACAACGGGGCGCGCATCGGGGGCTGTTCGGAAATCATGATAAAAGCTGACCACGCCATGGACTTCGGCGCGCGTCAGGTTGAGCGCTTCCGCGATCGTGCGGATGGCGTCCTCACCAACAAAGCCGAATTGCGCCTGCACATCATGCAGGATCGGAAGCAAGGGACCTTCCCGGTCTTTATGCCGGATCAGAATATCAGCAATCTGCATAGATCAGGCTCGCAGCCATGGATGGGCGAGGAGAGGCGTAAACATCGGGTGTCGTCTTCCTGATCAGGAAAGGATGGGGACCTTGTGCCCCCATTCCCCCAATTACATGCGCTTTAGGACGCAAATCTTATTGCCCGAAGGATCGCGCAGATAAGCAAGGTAAAGCGAACCCATAGCGCCTTCGCGGATCCCCGGCGGATCTTCGCACGCCGTGCCACCATTGGCGACGCCGGCTGCATGCCAAGCATTGGCTTGTTCCGGGCTGTCCACAGCAAACCCGATCGTGCCGCCATTGGCGCCGCACGCAGGTTCGCCATTGATGGGCTGGGAAATGGCGAAAATGCCCGTGGGCGTCATGTAAAAGACGCGGCCCTTATCGTCCTGGTTGCCCGGGCCAATGCCGAGTGCGCCGAGAGCAGCGTCATAAAACTTCTTCGATGCCGCGAGATCAGTGGCACCCACCATGATGTGACTGAACATGGTCTTGTCTCCTTTATTGAGTTGAGTCGCGGGATCAGAATACCACGACTGAACGGATAGATTTACCTGCATGCATCAGATCAAACGCCGTGTTGATCTCTTCCAAGCCCATCACATGGGTGATCATGGGATCAATCTCGATCTTGCCGGTCATATACATGTCGACAATCTTGGGCACATCGGTGCGGCCCTTAGCCCCGCCAAAGGCGGTTCCGCGCCAGTTACGGCCGGTGACGAGCTGGAATGGGCGGGTGGCAATTTCC
>JBJTAW010000147.1:0-7653 GCA_046091025.1 Chakrabartia sp.
TTGATTTCCTTTTCCGCCTTGCGCCGGAGGCGATCATCCATCCGATCCAGCATGAAGCCGAGCAGCGCCTTGCCGCGCTCCATATTGCCAGAAAGGAAATGGTCGAAATGATCACGCACGGCATTTTCAACGAGCCGGGCCGCTTCCGGGGATGTCAGGCGGTCCTTGGTTTGGCTCTGGAACTGCGGATCCCGGATGAAGACGGACAGCATGACTTCTGACCCTGTCACAACATCTTCGGCTTGAAGGCCTTCTGCCTTTTTGAGACCCACCAGCGCACCGAAGGCACGGACGCCCTTCACAATTGCGGCGCGCAGGCCCGCTTCATGCGTCCCGCCATCTGGTGTGGGAATGGTGTTGCAATAATAGCTGTAACTGCCTTCAGACCAGAGTGGCCAGGCAACGGCCCATTCAACGCGGCCTTGATCGTCCGGAAAATCCTGCGTCCCGGCAAAAAAATCGGCCGTCACGCATTCGCGGTCTCCAATTTGCTCCAGCAGATGGTTGGCCAGACCACCGGGAAATTGGAACACGGCTTCTTCAGGGGTGTCGTCAGAAATGAGTGCGGCGGCGCACTTCCAGCGAATTTCAACGCCTGCAAACAAATAGGCTTTGGAGCGCGCCAACCGAAATAATCGGTTGGGCTTAAAGCTCATTTCCCCGAAAATTTCTTGATCAGGCGTAAAGGCAACGCTTGTGCCGCGGCGATTATTGACCGGGCCGAGCTTTTCTAATGGGCCCAATGTTTGACCGCGTGAAAAGCGCTGGCGGAACAGCTCTTTATTACGGGCAACTTCGACAACGGTATCACACGACAAGGCGTTCACAACCGAGACGCCAACACCGTGCAGACCACCCGAAGTGGCATAAGCCTTGCCGTTGAATTTGCCGCCGGAATGGAGCGTCGACAAAATGACCTCAAGGGCAGATTTGTCGGGAAATTTGGGGTGTGGATCTACGGGGATACCACGGCCATTATCCGTTATGGTCAGCCGATTGCCAGCTTCCAACAGGATTTCAATGCGTGTGGAGTGACCTGCAACGGCCTCATCCATCGCATTGTCGAGAACCTCGGCGGCAAGATGATGATAGGCGCGCTCATCCGTGCCGCCAATATACATGCCAGGCCGGCGCCGGACTGGCTCCAGACCCTCAAGAACCTCAATAGATGAAGCGTCATACCCAGACGAGGCAGCAGGGGTGGACGCAAACAGGTCTTCAGACATGACCGGGATATAGTCGTGCCTGAGTCAGCCGTGCAAGCGTCCCTTTCAACTTATCCCCCGCTGGGTTTCGCGCCCGGGATTGCGAAGGGAAGCGGCTTGCGATCGCGGCGTGGCATTTGTGCCTGATAGGCAAGGCTGCAATGGTTGACGCAATACGGAAAACCGGGGTTCACCTTATCACCACAAAAGTGGAAATCCGGCTCACCGGGGTGACCAAGAGGCCATTTGCAGATCCGATCATTCAGATCGAGCAACGATGTTTTGTCCGCAATTTCGGGGCTGGGGCGCGCAGGAACGAGCCGACGTGGCGGTGCCGGCGGCGGCGGCGAAGATTGTTCACCCGGATTTTGGCGCACAAACCCGCCCGGCCCAATGGATCGGATTGTCGGCGGCATTTGGTCTGGATTGGCTGTCCGGGCGATTTTTTGCACGGGCGGCTGCTCGGCTGCGCGCGGTTGTGGCGCGGGCGCTTGCGGCTTTGCAGCAGGCGCAGCCGTGGGCGCTTTGACGCGCGGTGTCGCGGGTTTGCGGCTTGCGCCGCCTTCGCCATCGCTGGACTTAACTGGCGAAGGGCGAGACTGAAGCCCAAGGCGGTGTGCCTTGCCGATCACGGCATTGCGGCTGACGCCGCCCAGTTCTTCAGCAATTTGGGATGCTGTCATCCCCTTGCTCCACATCGTTCTCAGCTGTTCGATGCGTTCATCGGTCCAGGACATTTACTTACCATTTCAAACTATTAGGACTGACCGCCACCCTTGCGACAATCGGCCATAGCCGATAGGCGATTAAGTCATGAACAGCGAGTCCGAAATTGCCTTACACGCCCAACCCGGCGTCCCCGCCATTCGCGCGGTCAACTGGGGAGGGCTTCGAGCTCTCTATGTGAAGGAGGTTCGGCGCTTTTTCAAGGTGCAGCTCCAAACCATCTGGGCGCCCGCGTTAACCACATTATTGTATCTGGTGATTTTCACGGTTGCGCTCTCTGGCGTCCGCAAAGAGATTTTAGGCGTTCCCTTCGGGGATTTTCTGGCGCCGGGCTTGATTGTCATGGGCATGATGCAGAATAGTTTTGCCAATTCCAGCTTCTCCCTCCTGCGAGGGACAATTCAGGGCACAAGTGTGGATTATCTGATGCCACCCCTGTCATCGGCGGAAGTGCTCTTTGGCCTTGCAGGCGCGGCTGTGACGCGTGCGGTGTTTGTCGGGGCGGCAATTTGGTTTGCGATGCTGTTTTGGCCGGGCGTGCATATCATGCCGAAACATATTTGGGCGATTGCGCTGTTCGGGCTTCTTGGGTCTTCGATGCTGGCCTTCATGGGCGTCCTTACATCTATTTGGGCTGAAAAGTTCGATCATGCGGCGGCTATCAGCAACTTTGTGGTCGCGCCGCTCGCGCTTTTATCGGGCACGTTTTATTCGATTGATAAATTGTCGCCGACTTTAGCGGCTATTAGCCATGCCAATCCCTTCCATTATGCCATTTCTGGCTTTCGCTATGGCTTTATCGGACAGGCGGATATTCCTCTCGGTTTTGGAGCGGGTCTTTTGCTTGGCGTCAATGTGGTGCTCGCCAGCATTTGCTACGCGCTGTTGAAAAGCGGGTGGAAGATTAAGAACTAGGCTGGTTCCCGCGCGCTGGGGGTTGTCCCGGCCCGGCCGCGCCGATATATGTCCTCTTCGCTTAAAGGCGGCCCGGTTGGCCGCCTTTTTGTATTGCGGTTGAACTGGAGGCAAAAGCCATGACGATCACGCCATTAATGCCTGTCTATCCCCGGTGCGGATTCCGTCCGGTCAAAGGGGAGGGCGCTTACCTCATCGGTGAGGATGGTCGACGTGCGTTGGACTTTGCAAGCGGCATTGCCGTGAACTTGCTGGGCCACGGGCACCCGCATTTGACCAAGGCAATTGCTGATCAAGCGGCAACCCTGATGCATGTGTCCAACCTCTATGGCAGCCCACAAGGGGAAGCCTTTGCCAAGCGCTTGGTTGATCAGACTTTTGCCGATACCCTGTTCATGACGAATTCCGGCGCGGAAGCCGTTGAATGCGCGATTAAGACGGCGCGGCGTTACCATCATGCACACGGCAATCCGCACAAAAGTGTGCTGATCACCTTTAAGAATGCGTTTCATGGCCGTACCATGGCGACGATTTCTGCCACGGATCAGGAAAAGTTGCGCGATGGCTTTGCGCCACTGCTCGAGGGTTTTGTCGTTGTGCCCTTTGACGATCTTGAAGCCGCACGTGCGGCCGTCAATGAAAACACAGCGGGTTTCCTTGTGGAGCCGATCCAAGGCGAAGGCGGCATTCGTCCGGCCAGCCCAGAATTTTTGCAGGGCCTGCGCGACATTTGCGACGAAGAGGATCTGATGCTCATTTTTGATGAGGTGCAGTGCGGCGTTGCGCGGACGGGCAGACTTTATGCTTATGAGCATTATGGCGTCATCCCCGACATTATGGCCTCGGCTAAGGGGATTGGTGGGGGCTTTCCAATGGGGGCCTGTCTGGCGACAGAAAAGGCGGCCGCAGGCATGGTGGCTGGCACTCATGGCAGTACATATGGTGGAAATCCGCTCGCTTGTGCGGCGGGCATGGCGGTTCTGGATGTTATCCTTGAGCCGGGCTTTCTTGAGCAGGTTCAGGCAACGGGGGATCGGCTGCGTGCCAGCTTGGAACAGATGATACCGAACCATGATCATTTGTTTGATAGCGTTCGGGGCGTTGGCCTTATGCTCGGCTTGAAACTAAAGACAGATAGCCGGGCCTTTGTCGCTCATTTGCGCGATAATCATGGGTTTTTGGCCGTTGCGGCGGGCGATAATGTGGTGCGTATTCTTCCTCCGCTCACCATTGACGACAGCCACATTGCAGAGTGCATCGAAAAGCTTTCGGCAGGGGCGGCGAGCTTTACGCCGCCAGACGCGGCGTGATCCGGCATTTCCTGAACCTTTCAGATGCGGGAAGCGACGCGCTTTCTGCAATTCTGGCTGATGCGCTCGCCCGCAAAACTGCTCGGACAGGCTGGCCAAAGGGCCGGGCTGATCTGGATGCGCCGCTTCAAGATCACACTTTGGGCATGATCTTTGAAAAGAATTCGACCCGGACACGGGTAAGCTTTGAAATGGCGATGCGCCAATTGGGCGGCGATGCGATGTTCATGGCGGCAGGGCAGATGCAATTGGGCCGCGGTGAAACGGTGGCGGACACGGCGCGTGTCTTGTCACGCATGGTGGATGCCATTGTCATTCGCACCGATGATCATGCCAAAGTGGAAGAACTTGCGGCCTTCTCCTCAGTCCCGGTGATTAATGGCCTGACCGATTTATCGCATCCCTGCCAGATTGTGGCCGATCTGCTGACGATCCTAGAACATGGCAAAGCTTTGCCGGGTATAGAGATCGCCTGGCTGGGTGATGGCAATAATGTGCTTGCCTCTATCATTGAGGCGGCTGGCCTGATGAAGTTCAACGTGCGCGTGGGCGTCCCCAAGGGCTATGAGCCGGACGCAGCCTTCGTGGATCGCGCACGGGCGCAGGGCGCCCGAATTGACATTGTGCATGATGCCGCAGCCACCGTTGACGGCGCGGATATTGTGGTGACGGACACTTGGGTGTCCATGGGTCAGGATCATGCGCACAACAAGATTGCGGCCATGTTCCCATTTCAGGTCAATGATGCCTTGATGGCCAAGGCAAAATCAGATGCCAAATTCCTCCACTGCCTGCCCGCCCATCGGGGGGAGGAGGCCACGGATTCTGTTCTGGATGGGCCGCAATCGCTCATCTGGGATGAGGCTGAGAACCGCATTCATGGTCAGAAGTCCATCCTTCTTTGGGCCATGGGGCTGCTCGGATGAGTGACGTAGATCGGGTTCTTGGATTTACAATTTCTAGCCTGTCTGCCCGCGGCCGCGTTGTGCGGCTTGGCCCGACGCTTGAACAAGTGTTGGCCGCCCATGGTTATCCGCCAGCTGTCGAGAAGTTATTGGCGCAAGCCCTTGTCGTGACGGCTTTGTTGGGCACGACATTGAAAACCGATGACGGCCAAATGACCATGCAGGCGCAAACGCAAGGCGGCGCCATCGAGCTTCTGGTCTGCGATTACCGCAACGGCGAAGTGCGGGGTTATGTAAAACATGATGCCGATAAGGTGGCCGCTCTTCCACATGACCCCGATTTGAAGGCGCTGTTTGGGACGGGCTATTTGGCCATCACCTTTGATCAGGCTGTCACGAAAGAGCGCTATCAGGGCATTGTTCCGCTGGAAGGTGCGCACATTGGCGATGCGATTGAGCATTATTTCGCTCAGTCGGAACAGATACCCAGCCTTGTTCGCGCATATATTTCTGGGGAGGTCGCGGGCGGATTTCTGGTGCAGCATTTACCAGAAGGCGAAGTCGGCCGAGAGCGCCTTAATGTTAGGCTTGACCATCCGCAATGGGAACATGTCGCGGCACTTGGGCAGACCATTTCCGAAGCAGAATTGACGGATTTAGATCTGCCTCTGGAAGACCTCATCTGGCGATTATTCCATGACGAAGAAGAGGTCCGAATTCTCGACGGCACGGAGATCAAAAAAGGCTGTCGTTGTGACGTCGATTACGTTCGCTCTGTGATCATGCAATTTGCTGAGGACGATCGCAAAGAAATGGCCGATGAGATGGGTGTGGTGTCGGTTGACTGTGCCTTTTGCTCACGCGTTTTCCCCGTGCAGGTCTGATCGGACTGAAAGAGAGCCTGAGGCGGCGGAACAGACCTTTTGATTTGGCATTGTTTTGACATCCATCCGCGCTACACCAGATGGGCATGCGGGCAGTTAGGATATCAAAATGCGCTGTTCACTGGGATTGATTGGGATTTCTGTTGCTGTTGGTCTGTTGATTCCAGCATCTGCCGGACATGCCGCCGGTCAACTTCAGTCCCTTTCGTCGATAGAGGCTGGCCTTTGGGACTTGCGGTCGTCCAGTGGACGCGATGTTGGTCGGTCGATGTGCGTCACAGATCCGGCGGTTCTTTTGCAGCTTGGGCACCCGGGCCGGGCCTGCTCGCGCTTTCCGATTGTCAATCAGCCGAAGAATGCCGATGTTTATTATTCCTGTGCAGGGGCTGGGCAGGGGCGGACCAGATTGCGGGTGGAAACGCCCCGGGTGGTCCAGATTGAAACCCAAGGCTTTCTGTATCAGGAACCCTTTTCCTACACTTTTGAGGCCCGCCATATTGGGGATTGCACCCGCTCAAAGCCCTGAACCGCTTGAAAGACGCTGCGACTGGCTTTAGCTGGCGTCATGACTTTTCCGAAAGCACCGAAGGATGGCGCACTGGTCGCGCTTGTTTCAGGCGGCCTAGACTCGCTTGTTGTTGCGGCCATGGCGCGCGCGGCTGGCTGGCGCCTTTTTGCGCTGACAATCGACTATAATCAGCGCCACAAGGTAGAGATTGAATCGGCGACACGCATCGCCAAGCAGCTTGAGGCGGAGCGGCATATCATCTTGCCTCTCGACTTGTCGGCCTTTGGCGGGTCTGCCCTAACAGATCAGCAGATAGAAGTGCCAAAACAGGGCGTGGGAGAGGGTATTCCTGTTACATATGTTCCTGCGCGCAACACGATTTTTCTCTCACTCTGCCTCGGATGGGCCGAAGCAGTGGGGGCACGCGACATCGCCATTGGTGTGAATGCTCTCGATTATTCAGGGTATCCGGATTGCCGGGCTGAATTCATCGATGCGTTTGTAAACACGGCAAATTTGGCGACTAAGGCGGGCGTCGAAGGCGGTCCTTTTCGGCTCCACACGCCGCTGGTTCACATGAGCAAGGCGGATATTGTTCGCATGGGTACGGAGCTTGGCATTCATCTGGGGCTCAGTTGGTCCTGCTATGATCCAACGCCAGAGGGCCTTCATTGTGGTGTTTGCGACAGCTGTCGCCTGCGGCAAAAGGGCTTTATTGAGGCAGGTGTTGCCGACCCAACGGTTTACGCATTTCAGTCATGACCTACGCGGTTAAGGAAATTTTCCTAACGTTGCAGGGGGAAGGTGTGCAGGCCGGACGCCGGGCCGTCTTTTTGCGCTTTGCCGGGTGCAATCTATGGTCTGGGCGCGAGGAAGATCGCGCGTCGGCCATCTGCCAGTTTTGCGATACCGATTTTGTGGGTACTAACGGACAGGGCGGCGGTAAATTCGCGTCGGCGGAGGCTTTGGCAGACGCGGTAGAGCAATGCTGGGGCCCGCTTCATCGTCCCAACCGTTATATTGTGATCACGGGCGGGGAGCCGATGCTTCAGCTTGATACCGAATTGATCTGCGCTTTGCAGGATCGCGGGTTTGAAGTTGGCGTGGAGAGCAATGGAACGCTCGCAGCACCCCCTGGCATTGATTGGCTGTGCATCAGCCCCAAAGCAGGAAGCCAAGTCGTTCAGCGGTCTGGTCAGG
>JBJTAW010000148.1:0-4368 GCA_046091025.1 Chakrabartia sp.
GATCGACTCTGGCTTGTCCTTCACCACTTCAAGATAATGAAGCACGGCTTCGCGGAGCAATTCAAAATCCTCCGTGGACAGGACGGCGCGGGACCGAGATGGTTCTGTCATGATGCATTCCCTTTCGTCGATTTATACCAAAACTTTGTATGTTGAACTAATTACCGCTTCCGTCATTCCCGCGAAGGCGGGAACCTACAAATACCGTCAGCCCCAAAAGCTGCAACATTGATGACCATGGATCCCCGCCTGCGCGGGGATGACGGAATATTAAAGGCATGCGTCCGCATGAAGGCCTTCTTGGGATCAGCCGAACTGGTTCATCGTGTTATGGGCGCCACCGGCCTTCAGCGCGGCTTCGCCTGCGAAATATTCCTTATGATCATCGCCAATGTCGGATCCCGACATATTCTGGTGCTTCACACAAGCAATGCCTTCGCGGATTTCCTTGCGCTGCACGCCCGCAACATAGCCGAGCATGCCCGCATCGCCGAAATATTCCTTGGCCAGATTGTCGGTCGAAAGGGCGGCCGTGTGATAGGTCGGTAGCGTGATCAAATGGTGGAAAATGCCCGCCCGCTTGGCGCCATCGGCTTGGAATGTGCGGATGCGCTTATCGGCCGCAATACCCAATTCGGTGTCGTCATATTTGGCGTTCATCAGATCAGCCCGGTCATAGGCGGCCACATCCAGGCCTTCGGCGACCATGGCGTCATAGACCTGCTGGCGGAAATTGAGCGTCCAGTTGAAGCTGGGTGAGTTGTTGTAAACGAGCTTTGCATTCGGGAAGACTTCGCGGACGCGATCCATCATCCCGGCAATTTGTTCAACATGGGGCTTTTCGGTTTCGATCCAGAGCAGATCAGCGCCGTTCTGCAGCGAGGCGATGCAATCCAGCACGCAGCGATCTTCACCCGTGCCAGAGCGGAACTGGAACAGGTTGGACGGCAGTCGCTTCGGCCGCAGCAGCTTGCCATTGCGGTTGAGCACAACATCGCCATTGCGGGCCGTGGACGGATCAATCTCTTCGCAATCGAGGAAGCTATTATACTGATCACCAAGGTCGCCGGGCTCGTTCGACACGGCAATCTGCTTGGTCAGGCCAGCGCCCAACGAGTCGGTGCGGGTGACGATGATGCCATCTTCAACGCCGAGTTCCAAAAAGGCGTAACGGCAGGCGCGCACCTTTGCGAGGAAGTCTTCATGCGGCACCGTGACCTTGCCGTCCTGGTGGCCGCACTGCTTTTCGTCCGACACCTGATTTTCGATCTGGAGCGCACAGGCCCCAGCTTCGATCATCTTCTTGGCGAGCAAATAGGTGGCTTCCGCATTGCCAAAGCCGGCATCAATATCGGCAATGATCGGCACGACATGGGTCTGGAAATACTCAATCTTGCCCATGATGTCGGCTGCCTTCGCTGCATTGCCCGCCGCGCGGGCGGCGTCGAGATCGCGGAACAGCAAGTTGAGTTCACGCGAATCTGCCTGACGCAAGAAGGTGTATAGTTCTTCGATCAGCGCCGGGACGCTGGTCTTTTCGTGCATGGACTGATCGGGCAGCGGCCCAAAGTCAGAGCGCAGAGCCGCAACCATCCAGCCGGAAAGGTAGAGGTACTTGCGCTTGGTCGTGCCGAAATGCTTTTTGATGGAAATCATCTTCTGCTGCGCGATGAAGCCATGCCAGCAGCCGAGCGACTGGGTGTAATGGACCGGGTCGGCATCATAAGCTGCCATGTCTTCGCGCATGATTTTTGCTGTGTAACGGGCAATGTCGATCCCGGTGCGGAACTGGTTCTGCATCCGCATCCGCGCGACTGATTCGGGGTTGATGCCGTCCCATGTGACGCCCTTGGTGGCCCGAAGTGCTGCCATGTCCGAAATATGCTGCTGATACGACATTTACATCATCCTTTTCTTGTCGACGCGGCAAGGCCGCCCGAATCCTTTATTTATGAGGGTCGATGTCGGCGCATTCGCAGCGGCGGGCCAGCAACTTCTGTAAAAATTGTTGTGTTAACGTCGATAAACGGTAGGATTATCTTGTCATTCTGTAAATATATGACAATATCAACTCATGTCCGATCAAAAGCTTTTTGCAGGTCATGCCGTCCGGCGGATACGCCGCGCCTCTGGCCTCATTCAGTCTGCCATGGCGGAGGCGCTGGCGATTTCGCCCTCTTATCTCAATCTGATTGAGCGCAACCAGCGGCCTTTGACCGCGGCCTTGATGCTGCGGCTGGCGGATCGGTTTGATTTTGATCCACGCACCTTGTCTGGGGCTGCTCCCGGTGGCGGGGTGGAAGCGATGCGCCGCCGTTTGTCTGATCCGCTCTTTGCTGATCTCGCGCTGGATCGGGCCGCCATTGCAGACTGGATCGCGCTTGCGCCGGAGGCGGCCGAGGCGTTCGCCCGCGCCTTTGACAAGGCAGGGGGAGCAACCACTGGTTCTGCCTCTCTGATTGGCGATCCCATTGCCGAGGTGCGCCAAGAAATAGAGCGGTGGCGCAATCATTTCTCTGATCTCGATGCACAGGCAGAGGCGCTGGCCGATGAGCTGCGGCTTGGATCAGCCGATCTTTACGGCGCAATTTCAGAGCGATTGCGCGTCAAGCACCAGCTGACGATCCGTATCCTTCCTGTCGATGTCATGCCAGATCGGCTCCGGCGGCTCGATCTGCATGCCCGCCAGCTCCAGTTATCAGAAGTGCTTGATCCCGCCTCCCGCACCTTTGCTGCGGCGTTTCAATTGGCTCAGCTAGAGGCGCGGGCGGAAATTGAGGCGCTGGTATCTGGGGCGATCTTCGCTGAACGGGCAGGGGAGCGGCTTTATCGTCGCCATCTCACCAGCTATTTCGCCGCTGCGCTGATGATGCCCTATGCCCGGTTCCTGCGCGCCTGTGAGGCAACGGGCTATGATCTGGATCTGCTCCAGCGCCGCTTTGGGGCAGGGTTTGAACAAATTGCGCATCGACTGACCACATTGCAACGCGTCGGTGCGCGGGGTCTGCCCTTCTTCATGGTGCGGATCGACCGGGCGGGTCAATCCTCCAAGCGCTATGCCGGGGCGAGCAACTCGCCGCTGGTCGATGGCGATCTGCGTTGCCCCTTATGGTCGCTCCACAATGGCTTTGACAGGCCGGGCGCCCTCCAGCGTCAGTTGATTGAATTGGAAGATGGCAGCCGCTGGTTCACGCTGGCGCGCACCGTGCATCCGCAAGGAAGCCGGGCAGGGGGCGTGGGTGCGGAAGTTGTCGGGGGCTTAGGGGTGGAGGCTAGTCTTGCGACGTCACTCGCCGCTGCACGCGGGGTGGATTTGGTGAACGGGCAGGCCACGCCGGTCGGGCTAGGCTGTCGGCAATGCCTGCGCCCGGATTGTCCGCAACGCAGCCATCCACCAGCCGGGCGAGTCCTCACCTTTAACGAGCGCGAACGCGGCCTGACACCCTTTGCCTTCGCGGGGGATTAGTTCTCGAGCCCCCGGCCTTTGACAGTCGCAAGGCCACGCGCCACACGGGGCTATGGATAAAGATTTGCTGCTTCGTATTGCAGAGGCGCTGGAGCGTCTGTCGCCAATTATTGACCATAGTCCAATGCCCGATGCGCCCGCTTTTGTCTGGCAAGCCGGGCAACTGGCAGTGGCGCAAGGTTTTCGACCCGTCGCGCTTGATCTTCTGGCGGGTGTCGACAGTCAAAAAGCCGCAGTTCTTGAGAATAGCCAGAGACTAGCCTCTGGCCATGCAGCGCACGACATTTTGCTGTGGGGCGCACGCGGGTCTGGAAAGTCGGCCTTGGTCAAATCGACCAGTGCAGCCGTGCAGGCGGGCGGAAAATCGCTCCGGCTGGTTGAGGTGTCCTGTGATGATCTCGATAGCCTGCCAGCCCTGTTTGCCCTACTCGCTCGTGATGCGCGTCCCGCCATTGTCTTCATCGACGATATTGGCTTTGAACAGGCCGATCCCCGGATGCGGCATATCCGCTCTGTGCTCGATGGTGGGCTTGCCGCGCGGCCGCCCCATGTCCGGTTGTATGTAACGGCCAATCGCCGCCACATTGTTCCGCGCAATTTGGAGGAGCAGGCCAGCGCAATCAATCCGCGCGATGTGGTTGATGATAATTTGGCGCTCGCCGATCGATTTGGCCTCAGCCTTGGCTTCCACACCTGTACGCAGGATGATTGGCTGGATATGGTCGCGGGCTATGCCCGTTACCTCGGCCTCAGCTTTGACCGCCAAGAGGCCTTGACTTGGCTCACCCAACGCGGTGCGCGGTCTGGCCGCATGGCTTGGCATTATGCCGTCGAGCTGGCGGGTCGGGCCGGAAAGACAATCTAACCCGCCAATTGCTCCACCATCTCGGCCAGTTCTAACC
>JBJTAW010000149.1:0-3672 GCA_046091025.1 Chakrabartia sp.
ATTACATCTGATTTGCAGCAGCCTCAGCAGCGGCGCTGGCAGCATCCTTGGCCGCATCGGCAGCATCCACGGCCGGGTCAGACATTTGGTTCGTGGCGGTGCTGTTGGCGACCGGAGCAGCTTCCAGAGCTTCGTTGCCAACATCGTCCATCGTTTCATTGACGGCAAATTCTGCGTTTGAAGGCTCTTCAACTGCCTTTTCGCCACATGCCGCAAGGCCAAGCGATGCAGCAGCAATAAAAGCAGCAGCATATAATTTCGTCATAACAAGACCTTTCTTCATCACGGACCGAGACTGTCGGTGCGGCGGGCAAATAACCCTGCAAGGCCATTGGGTAGTATTGCCCTGTGCCGAAGGCAATTGCCATTCGGGGCGAGACGCGCACCGAATTTGAAAGGGGCATGGGCTGTCCAGAAACTAACGTCAGCTCATTGACGTTATATAAAGAAATCTTTATGTCTTTATATATGACAAAGATGCTGGATATCTTCCGCGCCCTTGCGGACCCGACCCGCCTTCGCATCGTGCATTTGTTGCGCACGATGGAATTATCTGTCGGAGAACTGGCACAGGTGCTTGCGCAAAGCCAGCCGCGCGTGTCGCGCCATGTTAAAATCCTGTGCGATGCAGGTGTTGCAGAGCGCCGAAAAGAGGGCAGCTGGGTGTTTATTGCCCCCGGGGACAAGGCCATAACAGCGGCCCTTTTCTCGGCGATTGACAGTTGGATTGTCACCCTTGGCGATGACCATTGGCGGATTGCAGATGCTGCGCGCCTCGCCGCTGTGCGGGCGGATCGTGCAGCGGCGGCAGAGCGTTACTTCGCTTCTCATGCCTATCATTGGGATAGTTTGCGATCTCTGCACGTCCCGGAAGCGGATGTGGAGGCGGCGATGCGACGCCTTTTGGGCGATGGCAAGCTTGGGACTTTGGTCGATATTGGCACGGGCACGGGCCGAATTGTCGAGTTGTTTGCGAAACAGGCCGAGACTGCGATTGGCATTGATCGTAGCCCGGAAATGCTGCGCGTTGCGCGGGGCAAGCTCACGTCTGCGGGCCTTGATGGCTGGGAACTTCGTCAAGGCGACATCATGGCCTTACCGTTGGACCCTGGCAGCGTGGACACTTTGGTGCTGCATCAGGTTTTGCACTATTTGCCCGCCCCGGAAACGGCAATTGCAGAGCTGGCGCGCGTCGTCCAGCCCGGCGGCCGCGTCCTGATCGTTGATTTTGCACCCCACGCCCATGAAGAATTGCGCACCCAAGATGCACATGCGCGGCTTGGCTTTTCCGATGATCAGATTGCGCAGTGGTTTGGCGCAGCTGGCATGACGCTTGTTCAAACAGAGGAGCTGTTAGGGCACGAGCTCACGGTCAAGCTGTGGCTTGGAACGCGCAATGATCTGGCCAATTTAAGGATCGTTTCTGTATGACCGTATCACTTCAAGATCTTGAAGAAGCCCGTCGGGCGCTGGATACGCCGCTCTTTGCTGATCTGGCGGGCGATGCGCAGGTGTCCTTTGAGTTATTCCCGCCCAAGACGGAGCGGATGGAGACCCAGCTTTGGGAGACATTTGATACGCTCGCCCCCTTGGCGCCACGATTTGTGTCGGTCACCTACGGCGCGGGTGGTTCCACGCGAGAGCGCACGCACGCGATGGTTGCACGGATTGCGGCGCAAACCGATATTCCCGCCGCTGCACATTTGACCTGCGTTGCCGCGAGCAAGGCGGAAATTGCCGAGATCGCCCAGAATTATTGGGAGGCTGGTGTGCGCCATATCGTGGCATTGCGCGGGGATCCGCCCGAAATGGGGCAGGTCTTCACGCCGCATCCAGATGGCTATGCGTCTGCGGCAGATTTGGTGGCTGGCTTGCGCGATATTGCGCCGTTTGAAGTTTCCGTTGCCGCCTATCCCGAAATGCACCCTGAGGCAGTATCACCCGCGGCAGACCTTGATAATCTCAAGCGTAAGCTGGATGCCGGGGCCACGCGGGCGATCAGCCAGTTTTTCTTTTCACCAGAGGTGTTTTTCCGCTTTTGCGATGCGGCGGCAGCGGCCGGCATTTCAGAGGAAATTGTGCCGGGCATAGTGCCCGTGTCAAATGTCGCCCAAGCGCGCAAATTTGCCCAATCCTGCGGCGCGACTATCCCCGATTGGATGGACCGACTGTTTGAAGGGCTGGATGATCATCCTGCCGCGCGTCAGCTTGTGGCGGCGACCATTGCAGCAGAGATGAGCCGCAGGCTTTATGCGGGCGGCGTGCGCAATTTCCATTTCTATACCTTGAACCGGGCAGAGTTGAGCTTTGCCATTTGTCATTTGCTGGGGCTGCGTCCCAAGGGAGCAAAATAACATGTCTGCGCGGGAAAAATTGCTGGCTGAAGCGGCCAAGCGGGTCTTGCTGACCGATGGGGCCTGGGGCACGCAAATTCAGATGTTCGGGCTAGATGTTGCCGATTATGAGGGCGATCTGGGCCTGTCCCGCGACCAGAAGGGCAATAATGATATCTTGGCCCTGACACGGCCTGACGTGGTCGAAAAAATCGCCCGCGCCTATCTCGACGCCGGGTCAGACATTATCTCAACCAACACATTCAGCTCCACCCGGATCAGCCAAGCCGATTATGCGGCCGAGCATCTGGTGCGTGACCTGAACCTAGCCAACGCCGCCATCGTCCGCCGCGTGGCCGATGAATATGCCGCCAAGGATGGCCGCCCGCGCTTTGTCGCAGGCGCAATCGGCCCGACCAACAAGACCTTGTCGCTCTCCCCCGATGTGAATGATCCGGGCTATCGGGAGATTGATTTTGATACGCTGAAAGATGTGTATCGGGAGCAGGTTGATGCCCTAGTGGAAGGCGGCGTGGATTTCATCCTGATTGAAACCGTGTTCGATACGCTCAATGCCAAAGCGGGCATTATGGCGGTTATCGAGGCGCAAGACGTGCTGGGCCGCGATATTCCGCTGATGATTTCAATGACGCTCACCGATTTGTCGGGGCGCAATTTGTCGGGTCATACGGTGGAGGCATTCTGGCATGCCGTGCGCCATGCCCGGCCTTTGACTATTGGCTTGAACTGTTCCTTCGGGGCAGAACAGCTTCGCCCACATGTCAAACTGCTCTCCAGCATCGCAGATACCTTGCTGATGGTGTATCCCAATGCCGGGCTTCCAAATGAATTGGGTCAATATGACGAACTGCCCGAGGAAACGGCCGGGCTGGTGCGTGAATGGGCGCAAGCATGCCAAGTGAATATCTTGGGTGGATGCTGCGGGTCTACGCCTGCGCATATCGCCGCAATTGGCCGGGCGGTGCAGGGTGTTGCGCCCCGCGCGATGCCGACGCCGCCCATTGCCACACGTCTGGCGGGCCTTGAACCCATGACAATCGCTGCCTGACCCAGCCTGTTTCAAAACGGATAGCTCTCTCCTCATGACCACCCAAGCCTCAGCCAATTTCGTCAATATCGGCGAACGGACGAACGTCACCGGCTCCGCCGCGTTCAAAAAGCTCATCCTCGCAGGCGATTATGCCAAGGCCGTTGATGTCGCCCGCCAGCAGGTGGAAAATGGCGCCCAAATTATCGATGTGAACATGGATGAAGGTCTGCTCGACGCAGTCGAGGCGATGACCACATTCCTGAAACTGATCGCCGCAGAGCCCGATAT
>JBJTAW010000150.1:0-10540 GCA_046091025.1 Chakrabartia sp.
GCACTCAAATAAGCCGATTGGACAATCAGGGCGGCCGCCGCATCCACATCCGCGACATCCCAGGCGATGATGGGATTGTTGCCACCCATTTCCAGCGCGAGCATCTTGCCCGGCTGGTCCGCAAATTGGCGGTTGAGCGCAATGCCTGTGCGCGCCGATCCGGTGAAGAGAATGCCCTCGACATGAGCGTGGGCGACAAGTTGTCGGCCTTCGTCCACGCCCCCAATGGCAAGGCGCACCACATCCTTGGGGACGCCCGCTTCGTGCAGGCAGTTGACCAGCATCGCGCCGCATGCGGGCGTTTTCTCGGAAGGTTTGAAGACAATGGCGTTCCCAGCGATGAGCGCGGGGATGATATGGCCATTGGGCAGATGGGCGGGGAAATTATAGGGGCCAAGCACCGCCATAACGCCATGCGGCTTATGCCGAACCCGCGTGCGCGCTCCGGCTGCTGCGGCAATATCCCGGTCTGGCGTCCGTTCAGCATAGGCGTTGATCGAAATCGCGACCTTGTTGATGACGGCATCGACTTCCGTGCGCGTTTCCCAAATGGGTTTGCCCGTTTCCTGCGCAATCAGGGTCGCAAAGGCTTCGTGTCGGCTGCGCACAACCTCTGCAAAGCGTTCGACCAATGCGATCCGTTCGGCCAGCGGTCGCGCCGCCCATTGGGGCCAGGCGGCATGCGCCGCAGCGACGTCTGCCGCCACCGAGCTGATCGGTCCGCGCCAGAGTTCCGCGCCCGTTGCGGGATTCATCGAGATAAGCTCTTGGGTCATAGGCTTGAGCCTATATCATCCCCGCAGCGCATCTCCCATAGCGCGAATGGCCTCCACCTTTGCATAAAGGGCGGACCAGTCATCCCGTTCGGCAATGGGCGCCCAGATGGCTTCCACCTCCTCTATGTGCATCGAACAGGGCGCATGGCCTGCCCAATAGGGATGGGAAAAATCCTGCCACGGTATGTGGCCTGCCAGAGCTTCTGCCAATTGAGTGAATGCCTCTGCACCATAGAGCCTCTGTACGTCTGGCCGCCGCAGCCTGCCGCCCGCCCAATCAAAATAGAAACGGTCAATTTCGACACGCGTCTCATAAAGGGCCGTTTCCAGCGCGGTAACGACGCGAATATCCCGCTCCTCAGTCAAAGGTTCGACGCCCAGCCGCCACAAGACGCGGGCGATGAGCGCCTGACGATAGGTCGGAGCAAAGCCATCAATGGCCGCGACCAGCGCCTCGCGATCCGCGATGTCCAGAACGCTATTGGCAAGCTGGACAACGTCCCAGTGAATGGCTTCTGCCTGCCGGCCAAAGGCGTAAAGACCCTGCTCGTCAAAATAGGCAGCGGTGAAATTGGGATCGAATGTCGGTGTCCAGCGCCAAGGTCCGTAATCAAAGCTTTCACCCGACACATTGATGTTGTCGCTATTCAACACGCCATGGACAAAGCCCGCCGCCATATAGCTTGCGGCCAGATTTGCAGTTTTACGAACGACCTGCTGCACCAGCCGAACGGCGGCATCCGGGCCATCGTCTTCGCCATAATAATGGCGCAGTGCATAGGCCGTCAGGCGGCGCACCTCCTCCGTCAGGCCGAGCGTGGCCAGCCGCTGAAAGCTGCCAATGCGGATATGGCCATGCGACAGGCGCACCAGCACGGCAGAGCGCGTGGGGCTTGGCTCATCGCCGCGATGCAGAGCCTCACCCGTTTCGATGACGGAACCGGTGCGGCTGGTTTCAACGCCCAGCGCTTCGAGCATTTCGGTTGCCAGAATTTCTCGCACCGCGCCTTTCAGGGTCAGGCGGCCATCGCCAAATCGACTATAGGGCGTCTGCCCTGATCCCTTAGTGCCCAAATCCATGAGCCGGCCCTGTGTGTCGCGCATTTGGGCGAACAGAAAGCCACGGCCATCGCCAATATCAGGATTGTAAGACCGAAACTGATGCCCGTGATAGCGCAGCGCCAGCGGCTGTGGCAGGCTGTCCGGAAGGGGCGCGAACCGCCCAAAATGGGCCACCCATTGGGCATCCTCTAGCGACTCTAGGCCAAGGTCGGCCGCTGCTTTGTCATTGCGGAACCGCAAGATCGTGTTTGGATAATAGGCAGCATGAACTGGGTCGGCAAGGAACGTCGCCACCTCTTCAATGGCGCGGTTAGGTTTATAACGCGGAGCTTGCGGGATCTGAGACATATCGCGATATGGGGGCGATGGGTGCAAAAGCGCAATATATCGAGGGCCATTGGTGGTCGAATGACGGTCTTCGGCTGCATTATCGCGACTATCCGGGCGATAAACGGCGCCCGGCCATCCTCTGTATCCCGGGTCTGACCCGCAATGTGCGTGATTTTGAGCATGTGGCCCAGCGGCTGTCGGGCGATTGGCGCGTTATTTGTGTGGATCTGCGCGGCCGGGGCGAATCGGCCTATGCAAAGGACCCGATGACCTATGTCCCGCTAACCTATGTGCAGGATATTGAGCTGCTGCTCACCGAGTTGAAGATCAAAAAATTCGTGTCCATCGGCACATCTTTGGGTGGTATCATCACCATGTTGATGGCGGGGATCAAACCCGGCCGCATAGTGGGCGCCTTGCTCAACGATATTGGGCCGGTGCTCGACCCAAAAGGGCTACAGCGGATCCGCAGTTCGGTTGGCCGCACGCAAACATGGCCAACATGGGTGCACGCGGCGCGCGATCTTGGGGAGATGCAGCAGATGATCTACCCCTCCTAGGATTTGGCGGATTGGATTGCCTATGCAACGCGCGTCTGCCGCATGACGGGAAATGGCCGCAGCATCCTCGATTATGACATGCAAATCTCTGAACCGATGAAGCTTGCGTCTGACCCCTTTGATCTCTGGCCAGCTTATGAGGCTCTGGGCGATGCCCCGGCTTCAATTTTGCGGGGCGGTCTTTCTGACTTGCTGTCAGAGGGCGTGGCGCGGGCTATGGCGCGACGCCTGCCGGGCGCAAAGCTGACAACCGTGCCGGGCGTGGGCCATGCGCCCGCCCTGAATGAACCTGCCGCGACCCGCGCATTGGGGGCACTTTTAAAGGCCGTCGTTGCTGATCTTTAAGGGCTGTGGGAACCATTGCATTTCGCAAAATGTTCAGCCGCCAAGAGCGAAGATAACCCACCTGTGGATGAGCGAAAGAAAAACCGCGCATTTTGCCATGAACGGCTTATACGAAGCCGTTCGAAAAGACGTGCAGGGGCAAAATGTTCAAGGGTTTGAAGCCGATAGTCTATCATGGCCGCGAAGTCTGGCCGCTTGTTGAAGGCGGAAAAGGCGTATCGGCAACTAACCATGCCAGCGCAGGCGCTTGGGCTGCCGCCGGGGGTATTGGCACGGTCTCCGCCGTCAACGCCGATGTCCTTGATTCGGAGGACAATATTGTTCCGCAAATCTATAATGGAAAGACGCGCCGGGAACGGCATGATGAGCTGATCCGGTTTTCCATTGAGGGCGCGGTTGATCAGGTAAAGCGCGCGCATGAGATGTCTGGTGGCCGGGGGGCCATAAACATCAATGTGCTGTGGGAAATGGGCGGCGCACAGCAGGTTCTGCACGGCGTTTTGAGCCAGACCAAGGGCATGATCCACGGCGTGACCTGTGGGGCTGGCATGCCCTATAAATTGTCGGAAATTGTTGAGCAATATGGCGTTTCTTATTTGCCGATTGTCAGTTCTGGCCGCGCCTTTCGCGCGCTTTGGAAGCGTACTTATTCCAAGGTTCCAGATTTGCTGGGCGCTGTGGTTTATGAAGACCCCTGGCTGGCCGGGGGGCATAATGGCCTGTCCAACGCAGAAGACCCCTTAAAGCCTGAAGATCCCTATCCGCGCGTCAAGGCGTTGCGCGAGGTGATGCAGGACTGTGGCATCCCTGAGTCCACCCCAATCGTGATGGCGGGCGGCGTTTGGTTTTTGCGGGATTGGGACAACTGGATCGACAATCCTGAATTGGGTAAGATCGCTTTTCAATATGGCACGCGTCCGCTGTTGACGCAGGAAAGCCCCATTCCGCACGAGTGGAAAGACCGTCTCACCAAGCTGGACGAAGGCGATGTCCTGCTCCACAAATTTTCACCCACCGGCTTTTATTCGAGCGCGGTGCGCAACCCGTTCTTGCGCAATTTGGAAGCGCGCAGTGAGCGTCAGGTTGCCTTTTCCCGGGAACAAGCGGGCGAACAGACGCACCAGCTTGATGTTGGGGTGCGCGGCAAGAATTTCTGGGTGTCGGTCAATGACCTGATGCGCGCGCGCGAATGGTTTGGTGCGGGCTTTACAGAAGCGTTGCGGACACCTGCCGAAACGCTGATCTTTGTCACGCCTGAAGAGCGTAAGGCGATCCAGAAGGATCAGGCCGATTGCATGGGCTGCCTGTCGCATTGTGGGTTCTCCTCATGGAAGGACCATGACGACTTCACGACAGGTTATCTCGCCGATCCCCGCAGCTTCTGCATCCAAAAGACATTGCAGTCGATCGCCCATGGCGGCGATGTGGATCAGAATCTGATGTTCGCGGGCCACAATGTTTATAATTTCAAGCGCGATCCCTTTTATGCAAATGGGTTCGTGCCGACGGTCAAGCAACTCGTGGACCGTATTCTCACAGGCGATTAAGCGGCTGGCGCGCGACAGGGTTGCGCGCCGCCCTTTTCAGCAGCTTAGTCTAGTTCCCAGCCGCGTTCGCCATGGCTGTGGAGGTCAAGCCCTTCATGCTCGGCCTCTTGATCCACGCGCATTGGCAAGACCAGAGCAACGACGCGCGCCAGTACCAACGTCACAACGGCCGTCCACAGGGCGACCACGCCCACGCCAATGGCCTGACCCGTCAGCTGGGTTGAGAGATCCATTCCAGCAGCAAAGCCGGTGCCGCCCAGTGCCTCGGTAAAGGCCAAAGGCATGAGAATTGACCCCAAAATGCCGCCAACGCCGTGGACGGCAAACACGTCCAGCGAATCGTCAATCTTCCATTGAGATTTGACGACTTGCACCATGTAAAAACACACAGCGCCGCCCAATGCGCCGAGCAGAATGGCGCCCATAGGTCCAATATAGCCCGCCGCGGGTGTGACGGTTGCCAGGCCGGCAATCGCGCCTGTCACGATGCCGATGGACGTCGCCTTGCCGATGCGGATGCGCTCAATGCCGATCCAGATCAGCGCGGCTGTTGAGGCGGCAAGATGCGTGTTCATAATGGCGACAGTCGCCCCAGCGCCCGCTGCAAGCGCAGAGCCGCCATTAAAGCCAAACCATCCCACCCAGAGCAGGCCGGCGCCCACCATGGTCAGGGCGGGGCTGTGCGGGGCCAGCAGGCTCTTGTTAAAGCCGCGCCGCGCGCCCAGCAGCATGGCGACGACGAGGGCGGCAATGCCCGCTGTCGTATGCACCACAATGCCACCAGCAAAATCTAATGTGCCGAACTGGGTTGCGAGCCATCCGCCGCCCCAGATCCAACGGGCAACGGGAATATAGACCAGCAATGTCCACAAAGTTGAAAAGGCAACAACCCAGCCAAAGCGGACTCGTTCTACAAAGGCACCGATCACCAACGTTGGGGTGATGATCGCAAAGGTCATCTGAAACAGGGCAAAGGTCGATTCGGGGATGGTGAGGCCGGCCCGCAAATCGGCCAGATTGGCGAGCATCGCATTCGCGGTGCCGCCCAGATAGGCTGAGCCGTCCCCAAAGACGAGGCTGTAACCAATGACCGCCCAGAGGAGGGAGACGGTGCACAGAATCACAAAGCTGTGCATGATGACGGACAGAACATTGCGCATCCGCACCAGGCCGCCGTAAAAAAGGCCAAGTCCGGGAATGGTCATCATCAAGACGAGGGCGGATGCCGTCAGGATCCAGGCCGTGTCGCCCGTATCAGCGGCTGTCGGCGTTTGCGCGTAAGCCGATGATAAAGAAGCATAAATCATAGCAGCAGTCGCCGCCCATTGACGCAGGTTCACAACCATTTTCCTCCCCCAAGAGACTATTCAATTCGGTGCTTAGCGAAGATAGAGCCTGCTGCAAGAGGCTAGACTTGCCTAAATAGGTGCTTGACCGCGACGTGAAAGCAAAAGCACCCTCGCGCGTACACATGTGAGGAAAGTCCGGACAGGTTATGAAGCTGGTTGTTGTAGAATCGCCCGCCAAGGCAAAGACGATTGAGAAATATCTGGGCCCGGGCCACCGGGTGCTGGCCAGCTTTGGGCATATTCGGGATCTGCCGGCCAAGGATGGCTCGGTTGACCCTGAGAATGGCTTTGAGATGACCTGGGAGGCCTATGCCGACAAGAGCAAGCAGCTCACGGCGATTGCCGATGAAGCGAAATCTGCCGACACGCTGATCCTCGCGACTGACCCGGATCGCGAAGGGGAAGCGATTAGCTGGCACGTGCAAGAAGTGCTGGCGAAGAAGAAGGCGCTGCCCAAACATGTTCAGCGCGTCACCTTCAACGCGATCACCAAGGCGGCTGTCACCGAAGCATTGGCGAAACCGCGTGAGCTGGATCACGACCTGATTGATGCCTATCGCGCGCGCCGGGCGCTCGACTATTTGGTCGGCTTCACCCTGTCGCCTGTGCTGTGGCGCAAATTGCCCGGCGCGAAATCGGCCGGGCGCGTTCAATCGGTCGCTTTGCGGCTGATCGTGGATCGGGAACGTGAGATTGAGCTGTTCCGGGCGCAAGAATATTGGTCGGTCACGGCCCAGATGGAGCAGGATGGCGTGTCTTTCACGGCCCGTCTTGTCCGCCATAAGGGGGAGAAGATTGAGCGCCTGGCCATTGGCAATGCGGGCGATGCCGAGGCGGCGAAGGCCGCGGTAGCGGCCGGTCGCTTTACGGTGATGTCGGTCGAAACACAGCCGCTGACCCGCAATCCACCGCCGCCCTTCACCACATCCACGCTTCAGCAGGAAGCCGCGCGCAAGCTTGGCTTTTCGGCGACGCACACGATGCGCCTTGCCCAGTCGCTGTATGAAGATGGCGCGATCACTTATATGCGGACCGATGGCGTGCAGATGGATGGATCGGCCATTAGTGACGCTCGGCGGGCTATCGCAGATCGATATGATGCAGGCTATGTCCCCGATAAGCCGCGCCAATATGAGGCCAAGGCCAAGAATGCGCAGGAAGCGCATGAGGCCATTCGTCCCACGGACTTTGGCAAGGACAGGGCTGCTAGCGGCGATCACGCGCGGCTTTATGATTTGATCTTTAAGCGCGCATTGGCGAGCCAGATGGCGTCTGCCCGTCTGGAGCGAACGACCGTGGAGATGAGCGATGCGACAGGCCAGACCGGCCTGCGTGCGACAGGGCAGGTTGTGCTCTTCCCCGGCTATCTTGCGCTGTATGAAGAAGGCTTGGATGACGCTGAGGATGAGGATGCCAAGCGCCTGCCGCGCCTGTCCCAAGGCGATGCTCCGGCCAAGACCAAGGTCGAGGCAGAACAGCATTTCACGCAGCCGCCGTCGCGCTATTCCGAAGCAAGCCTTGTCAAGAAGATGGAAGAGCTCGGCATTGGCCGCCCATCGACCTATGCGTCGATTCTTCAGGTCTTGAAGGACCGCGATTATGTGACGCTGGAAAAGAATCGCTTCACCCCTAGCGAAAGCGGGCGGCTGCTGACGGCCTTTCTGGAGCGCTTTTTTGAACGCTATGTCAGCTATGATTTCACCGCCGGGCTGGAAGAAGAGCTGGATGATGTGTCTGGCGGCCGGGCCCATTGGCAGGCGGTGCTTGAGGCCTTTTGGCGCGACTTTAAGCCGAAGACGACCGAAGTGATGGATCAAAAGCCATCGGACGTCACTTTGGCGCTTGATGCGTTTCTGGCTCCATTTCTGTTTCCTGAGCGCGAAGATGGGGGCGACCCCCGCCAATGTCCGGCCTGTGCAGCGGGGAAGCTTGCCCTGCGGGGTGGGCGCTTTGGCGCTTTTGTCGCTTGTTCCAACTATCCCGAGTGCAAGTTTACCCGCAAATTTGGTCAGCCTGGAAGCGACGGCGATGCAGGATCGACCGGTCCAGAAGTCCTGGGTCAACACCCAGAAACAGGCGAGGATGTGCATCGCAAGTCTGGCCGCTTTGGCCCCTATGTGGAAATGGGCGAGGGCAAAGAGGCGAAGCGGGCCTCCATCCCCAAAGATGTGCCGTCAGAGGATTTTGGTCTCGACTGGGCAGTCAAGCTGTTGAGCCTGCCGCGCACTATTGGCGATCATCCAGAAAGCGGTAAGCCGATTACCGCCAGCATTGGGCGCTATGGCCCCTATCTGGCGCATGACGGCAAATATGCCCGCCTGACCAGCACCCGGGATGTGTTTGAAACCGGCATGAATGCGGCTGTTGTCAAACTGGTAGAAGCCGCCAGCAGTGGCGGTCGTGCGAGAGGCGGTGCCGCTCGCGCGCCATTGAAGGAATTTGGGGCGCATCCCCGCACAGGGGCTGAGCTGAAGCTGATGGAGGGGCGCTATGGCGCCTATGTGACCGACGGCACAACCAACGCCACCTTGCCTAAGACTTTGGCGCCAGAGGCCTTAACGCTGGAAGAGGCGGCCCAGCTGATTGACGATCGGGCCGCGAAAGGCCCCGCCAAGGGTAAGGCGAAGCCCAAGGCCCGCAAAAAGGCGCCGGCACGCAAAAGCTCGGCCCGCAAATCCGCAACATAGGTTAGGAGCGGCATCGACTTGCGGGCGTCAAACCCCGGCGTCGATGCCCTTTGCCATGTGGATAAGTATTAGAGCCATATTGGCTGGATCTCGGCATTAATTTTCTGGCTTAGTCCATCTGCACGGCTTGCTTTTTTGGGAAGCGTGGAATTGCCGCGCGTCGCTCTGTCTGCGTCTGCAGGCGGTGCCATGAACTGACTCAAATTAGCGATGAATCGAGTCATTCAGACATAATTAACCACTTGCGTCTGCCGGCGGATAAGGCACTATAGGTTGTGGCGATGCCGAGGGGGCACCCAATTTATAGTGTATTGTAAGCGTATCTGAATGACGCGAACGACGCTCTTTTGGGGAGCTTGTGGATATCGGGGACTGTCTCGATTTTCTGCAACGGGATCGAAAAAATTGATAGGATGGAGTTTCGACTCCGAGTCGAACAAGAATAGAACATCGCGAGAGCGATTTTGGGGGCAAGGAATGGATTTTCGGGACACGCAAGCAACGAGCGGTGGAGATGATGTTGCCAGCGACGCTGTTGAAATGACCAAGGCTGCGACGAAAAAAGCTGCAGGCGCGGCTAAGGGTTCGCGCACGGTCGACGAGGCCTATCCGTTGACCATCGATGCGTCGCGCGATGCCCTGCTGACCGAATTCGGCAAAGACACGCTGCGCGATCGGTATCTGCTGCCCGGCGAAAGCTATCAGGATCTGTTTGTCCGCGTGGCTTCTGCCTATGCCGATGATCAAGAGCATGCCCAGCGCATCTATGATTATATCTCAAAGCTCTGGTTCATGCCGGCAACCCCCGTCTTGTCCAACGGCGGCACGGGGCGCGGTTTGCCGATCAGCTGCTATCTGAATTCGGTCGATGATAGCCTGGAAGGCATCGTCAACACCTGGAATGAGAATGTCTGGCTGGCGTCCCGCGGCGGCGGCATCGGCACCTATTGGGGGTCGGTGCGCGGCATTGGGGAGCCTGTGGGCCTCAACGGCAAGACATCGGGCATCATTCCCTTTGTCCGCGTGATGGATTCGCTGACACTCGCGATTTCGCAAGGGTCGCTGCGTCGCGGGTCGGCTGCTTGCTATCTCGACATTTCGCACCCGGAAATTGAAGAATTTCTCGAAATCCGCAAACCTTCTGGCGATTTCAACCGCAAGGCGCTGAACCTGCATCATGGGGTGCTTATCCCCGATGCGTTCATGGAAGCTGTGCGCAATGGCGCGGAATGGGATTTGAAGAGCCCCAAGGATGGCTCTGTCCGCGTGACGGTGGATGCCCGCTCTTTGTTCCAAAAGCTTGTGGAAACCCGCCTTGCAACGGGCGAGCCCTACATCATCTATTCGGATCATGTGAACAAGGCGATGCCAAAGCATCACCGTGAATTGGGTCTGAAAGTCTCGACCTCCAACCTCTGCTCTGAAATCACGCTGCCCACGGGCCGTGACCATCTGGGCAATGACCGCACCGCTGTGTGCTGCCTGTCCTCGCTCAACATGGAAACATGGGATGAGTGGAATGGCGACAAGCAGTTTGTTGAAGATGTCATGCGCTTCCTCGACAATGTGCTGACCGATTATATCGACCGTGCTCCGCCGGAAATGGCCCGCGCCAAATATTCGGCAACGCGCGAACGCTCGGTTGGCCTTGGCGTCATGGGTTTTCACAGCTTCCTTCAGGCGCGCAACATTCCCTTTGAAGGGGCGATGGCCAAGTCTTGGAACCTCAAGGTGTTCAAGCATATCGCCGCCAAGGTGAATGAGGCGTCGATGTTGCTGGCGACCGAACGGGGCGCTTGCCCTGATGCCGAAGAACGCGGCGTGATGGAACGCTTTAGCTGCAAAACGGCAATTGCGCCCACGGCGTCGATCTCGATCATCTGC
>JBJTAW010000151.1:0-5094 GCA_046091025.1 Chakrabartia sp.
CTACCAAATGGTGCGTCTCGGCCGTGTGCGGGCAGTTGATCGACACAATGTCAGATTGGGTGAAGAGCACATCCAATTCGACAAAACGCGCGCCCAGTTCCGCCTCAATGCTTTCGGGTAAGCGGTGGCGGTTGTGATAGATCGTCCTTATGCCAAAGCCCTGCGCCCGCTTTGCGACGGCGCGGCCAATGCGACCCATTCCAATTATACCAAGCGTCTTGCCGTTAACCCTGTGGCCCAGCATCCCGCTCGGCTTCCAGCCATCCCATTGGCCCGAACGGATCAGCTTTTCCCCTTCGCCAAGACGACGCGGGACGGACAGGATGAGCGCCATCGTCATATCCGCCGTATCTTCGGTCAGGACGCCCGGCGTGTTGGTGACAAGGATTTTGCGCTCTCGCGCGGCGTGCAGATCAATATGGTCAACACCAACGCCAAAATTGGCAATGAGTTTGAGCCGGGGAGACGCCTTGGCCAGCAAATCCGCATCGATCCGGTCCGTAATCGTCGGAACCAATATATCGGTGTCGGCAACAGCCGCCTCCAGCTCGGCACGCGTCAGGCCGCGATCTTCGCGATTCAGAGCCGCATCGAACAAATCTTCCATACGGCGCATCACCCCATCGGTCAGTTCGCGCGTGACGATAACTTTGGGGCGGGCGGGGCGATCTGGAACAGTCATGCCCTTTTGCTAAGCCGGGACACGAATTGCTGCAAGCGCAGGTTGAAGAATGAACGAGAAATTGGTTAAACGTCGTCAACCATAGTATCTGGGAAACCTGATGATCCGTTTCTGCCTCATCCTTTTGGCCTGCCTTGGTTTTTCAACGGCGAGCTTCGCTGATTCTAGCCCGCCTTATTGGGCATCTATCAGCGCCGGAAAAGCACGGATGCGCACTGGACCCGGGCAGCAATTTCCCGTGGTCTGGATGTATCAACGCGCCGGCCTGCCGGTAAAAGTGATTGCCACCTACCCCAGTTGGCGCAAAGTCGTCGATCCAGACGGCACAACCGGCTGGATGCAGGCCAATTTGATTTCAGACAAGCGGGCCGCAATTGTGCTTGGGGATGTGCGTCCGCTTCGCAATCGGCCTGACGCAAGCGGCAAGATTATCTGGCGCGTGGCCCCCGGCGTATCTGGTGCGATCAGCGAATGTGGCCTTGGCTGGTGCCGTTTTGAAGTCGCGGGCAAGGCGGGCTATATTGAAACCGGGCATATTTGGGGCGGCAATTGACCCAACTGCGGACTTGCGTCCGAAGCGTGTCAGCTTCATCATCCAACAAAATAGACTGAGAGGAGCCCAAAATGGCTGTCACCAAAGATCAAATGCTTGCCACACTCAATGCCCAGCGCAGTGCCTTTACGGCCGAACTCCCGGTGTCGGCAGCCGCCCGCAAGGATCGTCTCCGGCGCGGGATCGCGATGATGGTTGACCATGGGGAGGCCTTTTGCAAAGCCCTATCGGAAGATTTTGGCCATCGCAGCATCGAACAATCGATGATGACAGACATTGTGCCGTCGATCCGGTCCTTCAAATACAACATCAAACAGCTTGATCGTTGGATGAAGCCAGAACGCCGCAAGTTGGAATTCCCGCTCGGCCTGTTCGGGGCAAAGGCAGCCGTTGAATATCAGCCCATGGGTGTTGTTGGCATCATCGCGCCCTGGAATTTCCCAGTGCAGTTGACGACCGGCCCGATGGCGGGCGCCTTTGCTGCGGGCAACCGGGTCATGATCAAATCCTCTGAATACACGCCAACGGTCGCAGCGCTCTTAGAAGAGATCGGTCCCAAATATTTTTCCGAGGAAGAAGCCGCCTTCTTCTCCGGCGGGCCGGATGTTGGTCAGGCCTTTGCCGGGCTGCCCTTTGACCATTTGATTTTCACAGGGGCCACGGGCGTCGGCAAACACATTCTGCATGCCGCCGCCGATAATTTGACGCCTGTCACGCTGGAACTGGGCGGAAAGTCCCCCACGATCATCGGCCGATCCGCTAATATTGAGAGCGCGACACAGCGCATTGCCTTGGGCAAAATGCTGAACGCCGGGCAGATTTGCTTGGCGCCTGACTATTTGATGGTCCCGCGCGAAAAAGAGGCGGCAGTTGTGGCTGGCATGACCAAGGCCGTGTCGGTCATGTATCCGACATTGCTCGAACATCCGGATTATACCTCCGTCGTCAATGCCAGCCATCGCGATCGGCTGACCAGATATCTAGAGGACGCGAAAGCGAAGGGCGGCGAGGTGATTGAGATCAACCCTGCCAATGAAGATTTTGGCGCGTCCAACCGTCATAAAATGCCGCTCTATCTCGTGCGCAACCCGACCGAGGATATGAAGGTGATGCAGGAAGAGATTTTCGGCCCTGTCCTCCCGATTAAAACCTATGAGCGGATTGAAGAGACCATTGACTATGTGAATGGTCATGATCGTCCACTCGGCCTCTATTATTTTGGCGAGGAAGAAGCCGAAAAGCGGCAGGTGCTCGATCGGACAATTTCAGGCGGCGCGACCGTGAACGACGTGATTTTCCATATTTCGATGGAAGACCTGCCCTTTGGCGGTGTCGGGCCGTCGGGCATGGGCTCCTATCACGGCTTTGATGGCTTTAAGACCTTCAGCCATGCGAAGGCTGTCTATCACCAGCCAAAGATCAATGTGTCCAAATTGGCTGGTCTGATGCCGCCTTATGGCAAAGCCACAAAGAGCTCCATCGCGCGCGACTTTAAGGCATAAAAGGCTCAGGAAAGAGCTTCGGGGGGATAGACCATGATGATCACGCATTTACTGACGACCAATGCGGTTGTGCTGGCCGTCAGCATGACGGCGCTGTGGGCCTATTGTGTCCGCATCAAAGATGTATCGGTGATCGACAGCTTCTGGTCGTTCGGCATGGTTTTGCTAGCGGCGACCAGCTTTGTGATGCTGGGCGCGCAAGGGATGCAGGCAACCATTCTCTTCGGCCTCACGGCCATTTGGGGGCTGAGACTGTCATTGCACTTGTTCACCCGCTGGCGCGCCCATGGCGTTGACCCGCGCTACACCGCCATTCTTGGGCGGCTAATGGCAAGGCGGGGATGGAGCTTTGCCAAAGCCTCCTTCATCCAAGTGTTCCTGATGCAATATGCGCTTCTGTTCATCGTCTGCCTGCCGGCACAATTGGGGGCAGCATGGGGCGACGATACGCCGCTCAGCATGATCCAATGGGCCGGTGTTGCGATTGCGCTTATCGGCATTGCCTTTGAGACGATTGGCGATGCGCAGCTGACCGCTTTTCGCAACAACCGGACCATGGACGGAAAAGTGCTGGACACGGGGCTATGGCGCTATACGCGGCACCCCAATTATTTTGGAGATGCGTGCACATGGTGGGGGATTTGGCTGGTGGCTGCAAACACCCCGCTCGGCGCTGCGACCATTATCGGGCCGATTCTCATCACCTTCCTGCTGATGCGGGTATCGGGTGTACCGATGCTGGAGCATCGGCTTAAAAAGAACAGGCCCGGCTATGAGGAGTATCTCCGCCGGACCTCATCCTTTTTTCCTTTGCCCCCGCGCCGCTAGCGGTAGAAGAGATCAGCCGTAATTGGGTTCGTCCATCCAGGGCGAGAAGTGCGGCATATCGGCACTGACGCGGTCGGGATAAGCGGCGGGACGCTTTTCAAGGAAGGAAACAACGCCTTCCTTGGCATCCCCTGCCGCCCCGCGGGACCAGATGGCGCGGCTATCCAGCTTATGCGCTTCCATCGGGTGCGACGCGCCCATCATGCGCCACATAATCTGCCGCGTGAGCGCGATGGACACAGGCGCGCTTTCATCCGTCAATTCATGCGCCAACGCGCGCGCAGCGGCGATCAGATCTTCCGGTTCATGGATAGACCGGATCAGGCCGCCCTTCAGCGCCTCTTCTGCACCAAAGACACGCCCGGAATAGCACCAACCCAAGGCCTGACTAATCCCCACCAGACGGGGCAGGAACCAGCTTGAGGCAGCTTCCGGCACAATCCCGCGCCGAGCAAAGACGAAACCAAAGCGCGCCGTGCGGCTGGCCAAGCGGACATCCATTGGCAGCTGCATTGTCACGCCAATGCCGACAGCCGCCCCATTAATGGCCCCAATGACCGGTTTTTTGCAGTTAAAGATCCGCAGCGTCACCCGGCCACCGCCATCACGCGCGCCCTCATGGCTTAAATCGACCTTGCCTTCAGCGGACACAGCCGACGCATGCTCAGCCCGGTCATCCCGATCTGCATAGTCAAAGGATTTGGCACCTGCCGACAAGTCAGCCCCTGCGCAAAAGGCACGGTCGCCAGACCCGGTGACGATAACAGCACGCACATTATCATCGGCATCCGCCTGATCAAAGGCCGCGATCATTTCTTGCATCATCTCAGCGTTAAAGGCGTTCATCTTATCCGGGCGGTGCAAGGTCAGCGTCAATATACCTTCCGACACATCCACCTTGATCGTCTGATAATCAGCCATGTCTGTCTCTCCTGCTTCTTTACCCGTTTTCATGGCGGCATTGGGGGCCTCTGGCAACACCCGAGGCGCATTGACAGGATGTGCTCCCATGCGCACCAAGGCAGCATGACAGATAGGATCAAGCTAGAAAAGAGTTGGAAAGCGGCCCTAGCCCCAGAATTTGAAACCGCGCGCATGAAGGCGCTCCGCAGATGTATTGTTGCCGAGAAAGCCGCTGGAAAAACTAACTTCCCACAGAGCACAGACTGGTTTCGGGCGCTTGACCTTACCCCGCTGCCCAAGGTGCGTGTCGTCATTTTGGGGCAAGACCCCTATCACGGCCCTGATCAAGCCCACGGCCTGTGCTTCAGCGTGCGCCCCGGCGTTCGGCCTCCCCCATCACTCGTCAATATCTTTAAGGAACAGGAGAAAGATTTAGGGATTTCACGCCCAAGCCACGGCTTTTTAGAGCATTGGGCGCAGCAGGGCGTGTTGCTGCTCAATAGCGTGCTAACGGTGGAAATGGGACAAGCCGCCTCGCATCAACGCAAAGGCTGGGAAGAGTTTACCGATGCGATCGTGCGCGCGGTCAATGACCGCCACGATCCGATCATCTTCCTGCTCTGGGG
>JBJTAW010000152.1:0-3501 GCA_046091025.1 Chakrabartia sp.
CCCTGCAAGAGCGTATCGACGCCGTTGATGGCTGGACGCTTGATAACCAGCTTGAAATCGCGATGGAGGCCTTGCGCTGCCCGCCGTCGGATTGGTCGGTGGAAAATCTGTCGGGCGGTGAAAAGCGCCGTATCGCGCTGACCCGACTGCTGATCCAAAAGCCCTCCATCCTGCTCCTCGATGAACCTACCAACCACCTTGATGCCGAAAGTGTCGAATGGCTGGAAACCCATTTGAAGGACTATGCAGGCGCTGTCCTGATGATCACCCACGACCGCTATTTTCTGGATAATGTGGTTGAGTGGGTTCTTGAGCTCGATCGCGGAAAATACTTCCCATATGAAGGCAATTATTCGACCTATTTGGAAAAGAAGTCGAAGCGCCTTGAGCAGGAAGACCGCGAGGAATCGGGTCGCCAAAAAGCGATTAAGGAAGAATTGGAATGGATCCGGCAAGGGCCAAAGGGCCGCCAGACCAAATCTAAGGCGCGTATTTCCAAGTTTGAACAGCTTGTGGCGGCACAGGACAGCCGCACGCCCGGCAAGGCCCAGATTGTCATTCAGGTGCCGGAACGGCTTGGTGGCAAAGTCATTGAAGCTAAGAATATTTCCAAGGCCTATGGGGATAAGCTGCTGTTTGAAAACCTGTCCTTCATGTTGCCGCCGGGCGGCATCGTTGGCGTCATCGGCCCGAATGGTGCTGGTAAATCAACCTTGTTCAGGCTGCTGACAGGCCAAGAGGAGCCGGATATCGGGTCTCTGGACGTTGGGGAAACGGTTCGCCTTGGTTATGTCGACCAAAGCCGCGATCATTTGGACGCGTCCAAGAATGTCTGGGAAGAGGTCTCCGACGGTCTCGATTATGTGAAGGTCAATGGCCACGACATGTCGACCCGCGCTTATGTGGGGGCCTTTAACTTTAAAGGGCAGGATCAGCAGAAAATCGTCGGCAAGCTCTCTGGCGGGGAGCGCAATCGCGTTCATATGGCCAAGATGCTGAAGCGTGGTGGTAACGTTCTGCTCCTCGATGAACCGACCAACGACCTGGACGTCGAAACGCTGGGTGCGCTCGAAGACGCGATTGAGAATTTCGCAGGCTGCGCTGTGGTCATCAGCCACGATCGCTTCTTCTTGGATCGCCTCGCCACCCATATTCTTGCCTTTGAAGGCAATAGCCATGTCGAATGGTTTGAGGGCAATTTCGCCATGTATGAAGAAGATAAGCGTCGTCGCTTGGGCGATGCGGCGGATCGGCCGACCCGCCTCGCTTATAAAAATCTCACCCGCTAACGCGCCAAACGCTGGAGCAGGGGTCTGATCCTCAGAAAGAGGAGATAGGCCCCCTCCAGTAGGGCCAGCACCAGCCTGTTTCGGGCGGCTAGGCCTATCGGTCGCAACATAGGAATTTCCCGCCACATGGCTGCAAAAGCGGCCGCTCCTGAGAGTGTTTCACCCTCTCTTGTTGTCGCGTGAAAGCGGGAGAGCATCAGTGTTTTATCCAGCGGGCAAATGGTACCTGTGCGCGTCAGATCAACAAAATTGATGCGCTCGGCGCTGTCGAGACGCTTCATCAGGGCAATTTCCCTGATGCATAAGGGGCAGGCTCCATCATACCAGATGGTGAGGGCAGGGCTCAGGGCGTGATCCATTGCCCAACCCATTGATCCCCATCGCGGCGGAACAGCGCCCGTTTATTTCCGCAACTTGTGAGCTTGAGCCATTCAAGCTCCTGCGCTTCAATCAAGAGAACCGCAAAGTTCATCCGTCCGTCTTGGCTTTCCACCTCTGTTGGGGAGCGGTCCAGCAGATGGTCGGGCAGGCCGCTTATCGGGGCGGTCACGGGCGTGCCGGGCGGGTGTGCCGCAAGATAGCAGCGTCGACTGCTGAGAGCGGACCCTTCCCAAGCGGTCTCTGCATGGGGGCCTTGTTGGTTAATGCGTCCTATGCCGCGGACCGTGAGCTGGATGCGTAAGTCAGGATCATAGCCGAGCACGGCAACAGGGCCTTCTGTGCCTATTTCGGCTGTTTTAGGAGAGCGCGCATCTGTATGAAAGCGAAAGCGCATCCCATCTTCGCTTGCCGATCTCAGCACCATGATGCGCGGGGAGGGGGACGCGTCCCTGACCGAACACACAATGGGGGTGTGGAATGGGCTGCGACGGTCGCGCAGTGCGCCGGACCATAGCCCCGTGATCTCATCCAGAATCTGCTCAATGCTATCGGGTATGTCTTGCGCCATCAGACCCGCTTAAATGCCCCATCCGTCTCGTTGAGGACATAAAGGCTGCCCTCTGCAATGGCGAACCAAGCGCCGTGGAGCTTTATTTCGCCACGCGCTTCGCGCTCGGCAATGAAGGGAAAGGTGCGCAAATTGGCGAGGCTGACCTTAATCGCTTCCCACTCTAAAGCTTGCTGGGGATTGTCTTGTCCACTGGCGACCACTTCATCTCGGGCCTGTTGAACGATGCCCATCCAGTCATCTATAAAAATATGTCCTTCTTGGTCCAGATTTGGGCCGGCCAGCGCCGCCTTGATGCCGCCACACTGGCCATGACCAACAACAACAATATGCTTCACGGCCAACCCCAAGACCCCGAATTCAATCGCGGCAGAAGCCCCGTGAAGGCCGCCGCCCGTTTCAAATGGGGGAACAAGATTGGCAACGTTGCGCAGCGCAAAAACCTGCCCCGGAACGGTATCAAAAATCGTTGCCGGGTCGACCCGGCTGTCGCAGCAAGAAATAACCATGACAGGCGGGGATTGGCCATCATTCTCCAGCGCATCATAGCGCGCTTTTTGGTGCGGGTATGAGTCTGATCGAAAACGGCGATATCCTTCGATCAGGGCGGTAAATTCGGGCATTGAAAACTCCTGCGACGCTCTGTCGCTTAGCAAGACGTGCTAGGTTGGCAAGTCTTACGCTGATGGGTAAAGACTTCCTTATGACGTCTCATGCCCCTGCCGAACGCATCCGCAAGCCGGACTGGATCCGTGTGAAAGCGCCGACCTCTGTCGGATTTGCGGAAACTAGGGCGCTGATGCGCCGCCTGTCGCTGAATACTGTGTGCGAAGAAGCGGCTTGCCCCAATATTGGGGAATGCTGGACGAAAAAGCACGCAACGGTGATGATCCTGGGCTATGTCTGCACGCGCGCTTGCGCCTTTTGCAACGTGAAAACGGGGATGCCGCGCAAGGTTGACACCAATGAGCCGCAGCATGTGGCCGATGCCGCTGCGGAATTGGGCCTGAAGCATATTGTCATTACGTCGGTTGACCGGGATGACCTACCCGCTGGCGGCGCATCGCAATTTGTGAAGGTGATGGAGGCGCTGCGCCGGACGACGCCCGAGACGACGATTGAAATCCTGACGCCCGATTTCCGAAATAAGATGGAAGCTGCGGTGGAGTCGATCGTCGCGGCACGCCCCGATGTGTATAATCACAATTTGGAAACGGTCCCGCGCCTCTACCCGACCATCCGTCCCGGCGCGCGTTATTATAC
>JBJTAW010000153.1:0-5826 GCA_046091025.1 Chakrabartia sp.
ACCTCAAAAAAGGTCAGACCGTCGATCAACGGGAAATTGTCCGAAAGCTCGTCGCCTTGCAGTATAAGCGCAATGACGCCGGTTTTTCCCGCGGGAATTTCCGCGTGAAAGGCGACACGCTCGAAATCTTCCCCTCGCACAATGAAGACACCGCTTGGCGCGTCAGCTTTTTTGGCGATGATATTGAACAGATTGTCGAATTTGATCCACTGACGGGCAAGAAGGTCGCCAGCCTGGATCATGTCCGCATCTATGCGAACAGCCATTATGTCACGCCCGGCCCGACGCTGAAACAAGCGATGGAGGCGATCAAATTTGAACTTCAGGAACGGCTGAAGGAATTGGTGGCCGAAGGCAAAGGGCTCGAGGCGCAACGGCTGGAGCAACGCACCAATTTTGATCTGGAAATGATCGCGGCCACCGGCGCGTGCGCGGGCATTGAAAATTATTCCCGCTTCCTAACTGGCCGCTTACCCGGAGAGCCGCCGCCAACTTTGTTTGAATATCTGCCCGAAAATGCCCTGCTCTTTGTCGATGAAAGCCATGTGACGATTGGGCAGGTCAACGGCATGGCGCGGGGCGACCATCGTCGCAAATTGACGCTTGCGGAATATGGCTTTCGCCTGCCCAGCTGTATCGACAACCGCCCCTTACGCTTCAATGAATGGGATGCGATGCGGCCTCAGACAACCTATGTCACGGCAACCCCCGTTCATTGGGAAATGGAACAAACAGGCGGCGTCTTTGCCGAACAGGTGATCCGCCCAACGGGCCTGATTGACCCGCCGGTGGAGATTCGCCCCACCGAAGATCAGGTGCAGGATTGCATCAATGAATGCCGCAAGACGGCAGCTGCGGGCTATCGCACATTGGTCACCACGCTGACCAAACGCATGGCCGAGGATTTGACCGAGTTCATGCACGAAGCGGGCCTGAAGGTACGCTATATGCACTCCGATGTGGAGACGCTGGAACGTATTGAGCTGATACGTGATCTGCGTCTGGGCGTTTATGATGTGCTCGTCGGTATCAACCTGTTGCGCGAAGGCTTGGATATTCCCGAATGCGGTCTGGTAACCATATTGGATGCCGATAAGGAAGGCTTTCTGCGCTCTGAAACCTCGCTCATCCAGACCATTGGCCGCGCCGCGCGCAATGTCGATGGCCGCGTGATCCTCTATGCTGACCGGATCACCGGCAGCATGGAACGCGCGATGAATGAGACGGATCGCCGCCGCATCAAGCAGCTTGCCTATAATGAGGCGCACAACATCACCCCCGAAACGATCAAGAAAAGCATTGGCGACATCATCTCACATGTCGCCTCTGGCGATCAGGTGACGGTGGAAATTGACGACGGGCCGCAACACATGGTCGGCCATAATCTGCGCGCCTATATTGAAGAGCTGGAAAAGAAGATGCGCGCCGCCGCCGCCGATCTGGAATTTGAAGAGGCCGGCCGCCTACGCGATGAAATCCGCACGTTGGAAGCAATCGAGCTTGGCCTGCCCACTGACCAGCACAAGGCCCCGATCATGGGCCGATCCAATGAAGGTAAGCCGGGCACAAGGAAGACCCGCTTTGGCAAGACGCAGCGGAAATTTGGGCGTTAGACCCTGCCCTTTTCCGTATCAAACAGCCCAGCCAATTGCTCAATCATCGTGCCGCCAAGCTGCTCGGCATCCATGATCGTCACGGCCTTTTGGTAATAGCGCGTCACATCATGGCCGATACCAATGGCGCAAATCTCCACAGGGGATCGGGCCTCGATCCAGTTGATCACCTGACGCAAATGGCGTTCCAGATAGGCGCCATTATTGACCGACAGGGTGGAGTCATCAACGGGCGCGCCATCTGAAATCACCATCAGGATCTTACGATCTTCTGATCGCGCAATCAGGCGGTTGTGTGCCCAGAGCAGCGCCTCTCCATCGATATTTTCTTTCAGCTAGCCTTCGCGCATCATCAGGCCGAGCGATTTGTTCGCCCGCCGCCACGGCTCGTCTGCGGCCTTATAGAGAATATGGCGCAAGTCATTAAGGCGACCCGGCGCGGCTGGCCGACCTGCGGCCAGCCAGCTTTCACGGCTCTGACCGCCCTTCCAAGCGCGCGTGGTAAAGCCCAAAATCTCTGTCTTCACGCCACAGCGTTCCAGCGTGCGGGCCAGAATATCCGCGCTAATCGCCGCGATGGAAATGGGCCGACCCCGCATCGATCCAGAATTGTCGATCAACAACGTGACGACCGTGTCCTTAAACTCGGTATCGCGTTCGATCTTGTAAGACAGCGAACTTCCGGGCGAGACGACAATGCGCGCAAGCCGGGCTGCATCCAGCAACCCTTCTTCCTGATCAAAATCCCAACTGCGGTTTTGCTGCGCCATCAATCGGCGTTGCAGGCGATTGGCAAGCTTGGTGACGGCCCCTTGCAAATGGACAAGTTGCTGATCGAGATAGGCCCGAAGACGGGTCAGCTCATCTTCATCGCACAAATCGGTCGCGGCGATGACTTCGTCGAAATCGGTCGTCCAACATTGATAATCAAATTGCGGCGGCAGGTCAGACAGTGGACGATTGGGGCGCACGGGCATCATGCCCTCTTCACCCTCTTCGCCTGGCTCGCCATCGGCATCCATATCCGATTCGGCTTCCGTCTCTTGGCTGTCGCCGTCTTCGGTTTCGTCGTCCGACTGTTCGGCGCGCGCATCCATCTGCGCATCCGCTGCACCGTCTTCGGATTGCTGCTGATCGTCCTCGCCTTCGCCCTGCTGCTCTTCATCATCCGCCGCGTCATTGGACTCGGTCGGATCAATGTCATCAGGGTTGGCGGTCAGCTCAAGATCCTGAAGCAGCTTTTGGGCGAGCCGCGCATAGGCCGATTGATCGGCAACAGCGCGTGCCAAGGCGTCGATATCCTCGCCGCCTTTGTCCTCAATCCAGCTGCGCACCATATCCAGCCCGGCCCGCGCCGACGCGGGCGTTGCATCGCCAGTCAAGCGTTCGCGCACCAACAGGCCAATGGCGGTTGGCAGCGGCACTTCATCCGCCCCTTGCGCGCGCGTAATCGGGTCGCTGCGCATCCGCATGTCGAGCGCTTGGGAGAGATTGGCCCGAACGCCGTCCATCGCCGCGGCCCCAAGTGCCTCAATCCGCGCCGTCTCCACAGCGTCGAAGACAGCACCTGCAACCGCCTCTGGCGGGCGATTGGCCGCATGAAGCCCCGCCGAATGATGCTTGAGCCGCAGCGCCATGGAATCGGCAAAGCCCCGCGCCTCGGCCACTTGATCCGCAGGCAAGGCCCGGCCCGGCATGGGGACCCTGAAATTCTTGCTCGCTTGCGATGGGGCATCGGCCGTGAAGGCGACTTCCACCTCCGGCTCATGGGCCATTGCCCGCGCCGTTCCGGTCAGGACCTGCCGAAAGGCTTCAAGAGGAGTTTGATCCGCCATTGTTCAAACCGCGTTAGCGACGAATTCGGCAGCGGGAAAGCCACCAAAAGACTGCCTTGGTGAAATAGCCAGAGGGCCTGTAAGCCGGGTTCTGTCCACACGCCGAAGCGTGATGGGCGACCAGTCCTCTAGGCGTACTGTTACCAGCACGCTCAAGCAACCAACCCGGACGACGGGAAGGAGGAATCCCATATGCCGTCCCTATTCGGTCTTGCTCCCGGTGGGGTTTGCCGTGCCGCCTCTGTTACCAGACGCGCGGTGCGCTCTTACCGCACCCTTTCGACCTGACCGCGCCGAAGCAACGGCGGTTTGCTTTCTGTGGCACTGTCCCTGGGGTCACCCCCGCCGGGCATTACCCGGCACCGTTCCTCGCTGGAGCCCGGACTTTCCTCCCGCAGATCCTAAAATCTACCGGCGGCCGCCCGGCCCTCTGGCACAGCCAATGTAGAGCCAAGCACGGCGGGGCGCAACGTCCTGCGCGCGCTGCCCTTAAGCATAACGGCGGTCTGCCGTTAACAATCATAAACACTTCCGTGGCGGGTTTATGATCTGGGACAAATTCTTTGGCAGCAGCGCGCCAGATGCGCCCGCGGCGAAGCAGGCAGAGCTGCCGCTTGGGATGCCCGATCTTGTCTCGGCTGAAACACTTGGTGCTTTGGCGGCAGATGTTGACCTCCAGCTAAAAGCCATAGAGTAGTTGATCCTGCAATCGGGCCAAGATGCCCGCCGATTTTCCCGCTCCCTTAAACAAGGGGCCGCCGATCTCAGCAATCCGGAACGCGCCCCGCAGGCCCTCACGCACTTGGTTGATCTCACCCGCGACATGGTGGAAAAAACTCGCGCCGCCGAAGCGCAATTGCGCCATCAAACCGATGCCATGGCCCGGATTAGCGATGGGCTGGAAACGGTTCGCCAGACGAAGAAAGGGCGTGGCGCGATTTTGCGCAACCGGCTGGAGTTTGAACGCGAATTGGGGGCGGCAGTCGAACGGGCCCGCACCAGCCGAGAGCCAATTTCAATCGCCTTTTGCAATGTCGATAAATTTGCAGCCGTCAATGACGCGCATGGCCCGGCAACGGGGGATCGCGTCATTGCCTTTATCGGCAGCCTGATTGATCAAGTCATTGATAATCGCGGCCTTGTTTGTCGCGGATTGGGGGCGGTGTTTTTCATCCTATTTGAGGGCAAGACCGCGCGGCAAGCCCAGGACATGACCGAAGACGCGCGCGCAGCATTGGCCGAACGCAATATTGTGGATCGTCAATCCGGCAGGCGGGTCGGCCATCTGGATTTTTCCGCAGGCGTCGCAACGCTGGGCGCAGATATGGATGCCGACATGATGGTTGGCAGAGCGGAACGGGCGCTGGGCCGCGCCGAAATCACCCGGCCCGGCACGGTCAAGCTGAGCTATTGGACAAAGCCGGATTTAGCGACTGACCAGCGCCAGCGGCTTAGATCAGGGCGAGCAGCAATCTCGCGACGCAGTGTATCCACACGTTCGGGCCAAGATGCCCCGCCAATCGCCAGCAAGGCATTAATGGGGTCTGCGGCCGCCAACGCGCGGCCAACAGCCGCTCAGACCTGCCGACCGCCGCGCCCATGGTGCAACAGATCGGCAATGACGCAGCATTGGGCGGCCACCCGTCCCTCCATCGGCACAGTGCGCCCGGCCCGGCGCAGATAGGCCGTGAAGGAAGCGATGGTCTGCGCAATTTGGGCCAGCCGCACCGCACGGGACCGCTGCGTCCAATGGATCAATCCCGCGGCCGCCTCAATTTCGGCGGCATCAATCCCATCACCCGATGGATTGAGCCAGGCTATCAAAGCCGCGGTTGAGTCTGGCCCCTCCAGCGGCTGGACAGAGCCTGTGTCGTCCAGATGGATCTGCCCATCGATCAATCGTAGCATCGGGAAATAATCCGCCGCCTCCGGCCGAGCCAAAAGCGCGTGCAACAGGCGAACAAAATCCCCATTGGGGACATGGGCTGCAAATTGGGTGACACCAAAGGTGAAGCCCGCCCGGTCAAAGCTGTTCAGCGCGAGGAAACTGCCCCCTTCGCACGCTGCCGTCGGGGCGATAATCTGCGCCCAAATGCCAAAATCGGGCGCATAATTCTCAGCTTGATGGGTGAGCTGCGTCAGCGGCGATCCGCCAAAAATATTGGAGAGGCCAAGGCGCGCGCCATAGCGCATCCGTCGCCCGACAAAGAACGGCTCTTCTTGTCCCGTCTGCGCCCAAGAATCTCGCCCACGCACCTCAATTTGAAACTCCATCGCTCGACCCTCCTGATCGCGCCCCCCCTCTGCCGCGCGCGACCGCGTGTAGGAAAGCGAAATAGGATTAGGCCGGGGCGGCGTTAGTCGCCCCTCGGCTTGGG
>JBJTAW010000154.1:0-4120 GCA_046091025.1 Chakrabartia sp.
CAGATGACGATTTCTTCCGACATGCGTGACAGGTGCCGCGCGCACTGGCTGGCGGCCATCAGATAATCGATGGCAAAATCTCGGTCGGACACGCTATCCAGGCTGTTGTCGGTTGGCTTGTCAAAGCCAAGCGCCTTGGCCGTCGCATGACGATCTATTGGAAAGCCTGTGCCCGCAAGTGCTGCGGCACCAAGCGGACATTCATTCATCCGCGCGCGTGCATCAACAAAGCGGCCGCGATCCCGGCGGATCATTTCAAACCAGGCCATTAAATGGTGCCCAAGCGTCACCGGCTGGGCGCTTTGCAAATGGGTAAAGCCCGGCATCACTGCATCGGCATTTTCTTCAGCGCGCGCGAGCAGTGTCCGTTGCAGCCCGATCAGGCCTGCTTCAACGGCGTCCATGGCATCGCGCACCCAAATGCGGAAATCCGTCGCCACCTGATCATTGCGCGACCGGGCCGTGTGGAGGCGGCCTGCTGTCGGTCCGATGAGTTCGGCAAGCCGCGCTTCGGTTGCCATATGAATATCTTCCAGCGCCAGATCGACGGGGACGCCATTGGCTTCATATTCCTCGGCAATTTGATCAAGCCCGTCAGAAATTGCCTTGGCATCATCGGATGAGACAATGGCTTGCGCTGCGAGCATGGCAACATGGGCTTTCGAGGCGCGGATGTCCTGCGCCCACACTCGCTTGTCGAAAGGGATAGAGGCGTTTATCTCACGCATCACGGCGGCCGGCCCTTCGGCGAAGCGGCCACCCCACATGCTGTTGGAGTTTGACGTGCGGTTGCTAATCTCGACGCTCCTAATTATTACCCTCGCAACTTCAGCCTGCGATAGGCAATCCGACCCAAAGCCGCAAGGCGCAGGGCCTACATCATCGCCAATTGCACCTAAAGCCGAACTTTCTGGCACAGTGGATCGCAGCCAAAAGGGCGCGGCCATGCCCGATGTCGCCTTTGAGTCGCCTTCGGGGGAGATGGTCAAGCTCTCCTCCTTCAGGGGAAAGCCGGTGCTCGTAAACCTGTGGGCGACATGGTGCGGGCCGTGCATCGCAGAAATGCCGACAATTGAACGACTTGCCACACGCGAAGCCGGGCAATTGACGGTTCTTGCGATTAGTCAGGATATGAAGGGCCGTCCGGCTGTTGAGGCTTGGTGGAATAAGCAAGGCTTTAAGACGCTCCAGCCCTATGTTGATGCCAAGGCGGATCTTGGATTTGCGCTTGGTGGCGGCTCCCTGCCCACGACGATTTTATATGACAAGGATGGCAAGGAAGTCTGGCGGATGATTGGCGGCGCAGAATGGGATGCGCCTGCTCAAAAGATGCTCATCGAGGAAGCGCTTTCAGGCCTGACTGGCGGATTTTAGCGCCAAAGACGATTGGGTGCAACAACGTCTGGCGTCACGCCAAGCTCAGTGAGACCTTGCGGCCATTCGGTTCCTGTTACCAGTGCTTCGGCAATCGCGGACAGAGCGGGGGATGTTTGCAGACCAAAGCCGCCTTGGCCAGCCAGCCAGAAAAACCCTTCGGCATCCGGCGCAAATCCTGCAACGGGCATGCGATTTTTCACAAAACTGCGAAGCCCCGCCCAGCGGCCGGTGATGCGCGGGACGGACAGGGTTGTGAACTGTTCAACCAGATGGGCGGCCAGCGCCACCTCCTCAGCTTCGGGTTGGGCATCACAGGGATCAGTATCTGTCTCGTCATTGGGACAGGCCAATAGGTGGTTTCCCTGCGGCAGCAGATAGAAATGATCGCCGGGCGTTTTGATGAATGGCCAACCCCGCACATCCATGCCTGCTGGCGGATCAAAGACGATGATCGTGCGGCGTTTAGGTTGAAGCCCGACCGGTCTGACGCCCGCGAGATTTGCGATCCGGTCTGCCCACGCACCTGCCGCATTGACGATGATCGGCGCTTGATACACCTCTCCCGCCTCCGTCGTGGCGGACCAGACTTTGCCTGACTGCTGAAGGCTGGCGACGCGATGACGCACCAAAATTATGCCCTGCTGACGGGCGGCGCGGCCAAAACCTTGCAACAGAGCGTCAGCATCTAGGCTTCGACCACCATTATCAATTAGGCCGGCAACAATGCCATCGGCACCAAAGCGCAATTGGGGGCAGAGCGCCTGCATCTGGGCTTCGTAAGCATCCTCAACCGTGTCCGTAAAGCGCCGCATCTCCTGCCCCAACAGGTCCAATTCTTCCCGCATTGCCTCGGTCGCGATGAACAGGGCAGGGCGGGGCGTCGCTAGCGGCACTTCGGTAAAACCCGGCGGCGGGGTGTCCAGAAAATCGCGGCTCCACGCTGTCAGGCCGCGACCAAGCGGATTGCCAAGGCCGAAATGATAAAAGGCCGCACTTCGGCCAGAGCTATGATAGCCGACCGCCGCTTCCGCTTCGAGGACGATGACCTGGCCATGTTGGGCAAGTCGTGCCGCCGCAGACAGGCCAGCCACCCCACCGCCGATAACGATGACGTCGGCCGACCCAGTCATGTCAGTCTCTCAAAAGCTCATTAATCGCGGTTTTCGCTCGAGTTTGCTCATCATCGCGTTTGACGATGACAGCACAGGCCAGGCTTGGGCCGGGGGTGCCATCTGGCAGGGCTTTGCCGGGCAAGGCACCGGGGACGACGACGGAATAAGCGGGAACGCGTCCCACAAAAATCTCGCCCGTGGTGCGATCTACAATCTTGGAGGTGGAGGATAGGAAAACGCCCATGGCAAGCACGGCGCCCTCTTCCACGACCACACCTTCCACGACTTCAGAACGCGCGCCAATGAAGCAATTATCTTCGATGATGACGGGCCCGGCCTGAAGCGGCTCCAGCACGCCACCAATGCCAACGCCGCCCGAAAGATGGACGTTCTTACCAATTTGGGCGCAGCTGCCGACAGTCGCCCATGTGTCGACCATCGTGCCGTCGCCAACCGATGCGCCGAGATTTACAAAGCTTGGCATCAAAACCACATTGCGGCCGATATGCGCGCCGCGGCGGACAATGCTGCCGGGAACGGCGCGGAAACCGGCCTCACGGAACCGGGTTTCGCTCCATCCATCAAATTTGGACGGAACCTTATCCCACCAATGGGACCCGCCGGGGCCACCCGATATGTTTTCCATGTCATTGATGAGGAAAGAGAGCAGAACGGCCTTTTTCAGCCATTGATTGACCGTCCATTGGTCCTCCAACTTCTCCGCGACGCGGCGGGTGCCGCTGTCCAGAAGCTCAAGAGCGGCATTCACCGCATCGCGCGCCGCGCCGGTGGTTGCAGGCGACAGGCTGTCGCGGTCTTCCCAAAGGGCTTCAATCGTCGTTTCAAGCGCGTCGGTCATGCTTCTTCCTGCTGATAAAGGGCCTCAAGCCAGGCCGTGATGTCGTGTGTTTCATGGTCAATGAAGGAGGGGCAGGGATCGGCCCCAGCCTGTTCCGATCCATTATTCACCCAAAGGGTCGTCATGCCAATATCTTTGGCGGGCTTTAGATTGCGCGCCATGTCTTCGGCAAAGAGCGATGTCGTGGCCGTCAGGCCCCAGGCTTTGCACAGCCCCGCATAAGCCGACGGATCAGGCTTTGGCTGATAGTCCATGGCATGAATATCGTGCAGCGCCTCAAAACACCCCCCCAGGCCAAGCGCGCCAAGAACGCGCTCCGCATAGGGGACATCCCCATTGGTGAAGATGATTTTACGCCCCGGCAGATTGGAAATGGCGGCACGCAGTGCCGGATTTTCCGACACGCGATCCATCTCAATATCATGCACAAAATCAAGAAAGTGATGCGGGTCTGTGCCGTGTTGGGACATTAGGCCGGATAGGGTGGTGCCATGCTCCCAAAAATACTGCTTCTGGATCTTGTGCGCCGCTTCGGCATCAACATTGAACATCTGGCGCAGATACAGGTTCATACGTTGGTCGATCAGCGCAAAAAGATCGCACGACGCGGGATAAAGCGTATTGTCGAGATCAAAGATCCAAGTGTCGATATGGCGAAGGGTAGGAAGCATATCCCGGCCCCTTAACACAGAGCGGCAAAACATAAAGAACCTGTTCGATGTGCCGTGACTTTACGGGGTGGCATCACGCGATTGTGTTGTTAATCTTTGGT
>JBJTAW010000155.1:0-4388 GCA_046091025.1 Chakrabartia sp.
CGCCGCCGCCGCAGCCGCCCTCCAAGTCACCGACAGTTTCGCCCGTATCACCGCCGCGACCGCCGCGCTCTCCGCGCCGCCCTCGATCAAAACCCATCCGTCAAATAACTTTCTTCGTAATCGTGTTCGCCCAGGTGCTACTCGTTCCGATCGCTGGACGAACGCGACGGAAATTGAACGTAAAATATACTACGTCCTCGTCAAACTATAACCGAGAATGCATTGTTCCGATAGCTTTTTCGCACAGGCTGTTTTTTAAGCTGTTCACAGGCGCTTGCGGCCCAGGCCACGCCTGTGCGAAGGGATGAGGATATGCGTGTCTGATCGCGGACAGGGTGCGGAGTCGCGCCACCCACCACAGGCCGCCAACATGGCATGGTTTGGAGTATGTAAATGGCCGTCTATCTGCATGAAGAAGATCTTCCCGCCAATGTGTTGGCAGATGGGCCAATTGCAATCGACACAGAGACGATGGGCCTTCATCCCGGCCGGGATAGATTGTGCCTCGTTCAGATTAGCGACGGCGGCGGCGATGAGCATCTGGTTCGATTCGCGGCTGGATCAGATTTTGCAGCGCCAAATCTAAAAGCCGTTCTGACCGATCCGTCACGCCTTAAACTTTACCATTTTGCCCGTTTCGACCTTGCGTCGATCATGGCCTATCTCAATGTGATGGCCGAACCCGTCTACTGCACCAAAATCGCTTCCCGCCTGATCCGCACCTATACAGATCGCCATGGTCTGAAAGATTTGGTGCGCGAAACGCTGGGGGTTGAACTTTCTAAGCAGCAGCAATCGTCCGATTGGGGCGCCCCGTCCCTGACCGATGCGCAAAAGGAATATGCAGCATCGGACGTGCGCTATCTCCATCGCCTGAGAGACGCGCTGGACCCGCGCCTTGAGCGCGAAGGTCGCACCGCCTTGGCCCACGCTTGCTGTGAATTTCTGCCACATCGCGCGCGGCTCGATCTGGCGGGTTGGCCAGAGGTTGATCTGTTCGCCCATGTCTGATGCCGCCCTTCTGGAGCGGTCCGCGCGAAAGCGCTGGGCACAGCCGGATGGCAGTCACGACAGGCTCGTGCACGTGCTGCGCCTTGCCCTGCCCGTCATCATCGGCATTCTGGCCCTAATCTTCGTGATGGCGCCTATTGCCAGCCCCAATGGGGATGTCAGCTTCATGCTCGGCAAGGATAGCGTGTCTATGGCGGCAGAGCGGCTTCGCATCACAACCGCCACCTATCGCGGCGAAGATAGCAAAGGCCGCCCTTTTGAAGTTCAGGCCGGGTCTGCTGTGCAACGGAGCTCGCAAGAGCCCATTGTCCGCCTGAAAGACCTGATGGCGCGGCTGCAGATGGCGGAAGGACCAGCCACCATTGCCGCCAATGCTGGCAGATATGACATGACCCGAGAGATCGTTCAGGTGGATGGCCCGCTGCGCTTTGAAACGGCCGATGGATATCGGATTGAAGCCAATAATGTGGCGGTCAGCCTCAAATCCCGCAAGCTCGCCAGTGGCGGCGCTGTCTCTGGGAAGCTGCCGCTGGGAACCTTTAGTGCCGGGACCATCAAGGCTGATTTGAATGCCCGCACGGTAACATTGGAAGGCCGCGCCCGCTTGCATATCGTGCAAGGTCAGGCCAGATAGCAGCTATGCGCAAACTTCCCCTGCTCCTCGGCCTCGCCGCCCTTCTTGCCGTTCCCGCAGTGGGACAGGCGCTGCGCGGGCATAATGTGAAATCACCCGTTGATGTTGCGGCCGATCGCATCGAAGTGCAGGACCGCGCCGACCGTGCGGTGTTTTCTGGCAATGTCATTGTGCAGCAGGCCGATTTGAACCTGACGGCTGCGCGGCTAACCGTCGCCTATGCGCGGGGTAGCGGCAATGTGGACATTGACCGCATTGACGCCTCTGGCGGCGTTTTCATCCGCAGCGCCAGCGAAACGGCGCGCGGCGACTTTGCCGTTTATGACCTCAACCGCCGCAGCATTACCGTGCTGGGCAATGTGGAACTGAACCAAGGGGGCAATCGCGTGCGCGGCGGGCGGTTGGTCATTGATCTGGAAAGCGGCCGCGCCATCATGGATGACCAGACAACCGGATCTCAAGGCGGCCAGTCGCGCGTTAGCGGGCGATTTACCGTATCGGATCGAAAAAACTAACCAATTGGCTTAGTTCTTCGACGAAATGGCGCAGGTTTCAGGTACGTCGATATTGTGTTCCCAGCCCTGTATGCAATAATCCTGCCAATTGGGACAGATGCAGCAAACTGCCTCTGCAAGTTATGACCCGCAGCTCAACAGGGACAATGATGACACAAGCCGCACTTCTCGACGCTGCTCCAGCAAGCATGGCTAGGGCCGACAATGGCCTCTCGGTCGTGTCCATCGCCAAATCCTATGATTCGCGCACTGTTCTAAGCGATGTGTCCTTGTCGGTTGGCCGCGGGGAAGTCGTTGGTCTGTTGGGGCCGAATGGCGCGGGCAAGACGACCTGCTTTTATTCCATCATGGGCTTGGTCAAACCCGATGGCGGACGAATTGAGCTGGATGGTCAGAATATTACGTCCCTACCCATGTATCGCAGGGCGATTTTGGGTCTGGGCTATCTCCCGCAAGAAACCTCCATCTTCAGAGGGTTAACGGTTGAGCAGAACATCTTGGCCGTGCTCGAACTGGCAGAGCCAGATATGGACGCACGCGCGGGGCGGCTGGAGCAACTGCTTGATGAATTTGGGCTGACGCGGCTTCGGACGTCTTCCGCAATGGCGCTGTCGGGCGGGGAGCGCCGCCGCTGCGAAATTGCGCGCGCCTTGGCCGCCGACCCATCTATCATGCTGCTGGATGAACCCTTTGCCGGCATCGACCCGATCTCGATCTCGGACATTCGGGGCTTGGTTAAGCAGTTGAAGAACCGCCAGATCGGCGTGCTGATCACAGATCACAATGTCCGCGAAACGCTGGACATCGTGGATCGCGCCTGCATCATTTATGATGGTCGGGTGCTTTTTTCCGGCAGCCCCAAAGATCTGGTTGCGGATGAGAATGTGCGCCGTCTCTATCTGGGCGAGAGCTTTAGCCTATAGCCATGGCGCTCGTCCCCCGCCTCGACTTGCGGCAAAGCCAGTCGCTGGTGATGACGCCGCAGCTGCAGCAGGCGATTAAGCTTCTGGCGCTCTCAAACCTTGAGATTGAAGCCTTTATTTCTGAAGAGATGGATCGCAATCCGCTGCTAGAGGCGGAGCGCGATGACCTAACCGACGGCGCAGGGGAAGCGGCGGGCGATGACTATGATCGAGATTCAGAGGACTTCTCAGACGACCTGCCAACAGCGGATCAGCTTGTCCGCACCGATGCGGGACCAGATGCAGAGGGCCCGTTGGATGCCGATTATGCGCAAGACACCTTCCATCATGATAGCGCCGCCGATGGCGGGCCCGGCCTAGATGGCGCCTTGGGATTAAATGGCGGCACATCGGGCAGTTTCGACGACGACAGCCCTGATTTTGATAGCTTTGCCATGGCCGACATCTCGCTGCAGGAGCATTTGTTGGCGCAGGCTCGATCGGCGATGTCTGGCGCAGATCAGGTCATCGCGGCGCACATCATCGGGCATATTGATGAAGCGGGTTATGTCACCGCCGCGCTGTCGGATATCGCAAACCAATTAGGCGCAGACCCGGCAGACGTGGCCAATGTCTTGCGCGTCATTCAAAGCTTTGACCCGACAGGGGTCGGTGCCAGGTCGCTTGCCGAATGTGTCGCCCTGCAAGCCCGTGAGGCAGATCGTTATGATCCGGCGATGGCGCGGCTGATCGACAATCTTGATCTGCTCGCACTTGGCCGCCTGCCCCAGTTAAAACGCATGTGCGGCGTCGATGATGAGGATATGGCGGATATGATCCGCGAGTTGCGCAGCTATGATCCAAAACCCGGTCTGCGTTTTGGCGGCGAGCCGACTCAAAGCGTGACGCCCGATATTTTTGTGGTGGAGCGCGCGCAAGGCTGGGCCGTGGAAATTGATTCGGCAAGCCTGCCCCGGCTACTTCTCAACCGAAGCTATTATGCGGAACTAGCCAATGGCGGCCGCGGAGACAAAAAAGCCAAGGCTTGGCTCAATGAGTGCCTCACCTCTGCCAATTGGCTGATCAAAACACTGGATCAGCGCCAGCGCACCATCCTAAAGGTCGCAACCGAATTGGTGCGCCAGCAAGACGCCTTTTTCCGCCATGGCGTCGCGCACCTCAAGCCGCTGACGCTGCGGCACATTGCGGATGTCATCGGCATGCACGAATCAACCGTCAGCCGGGTGACCTCCAACAAATATTGGTCCCGCGCGCGCGGAATGTTTGAGCTGAAATAGTTCTTCACCAGCGGCATCGCCTCTGCCG
>JBJTAW010000156.1:0-4978 GCA_046091025.1 Chakrabartia sp.
GAATTGCGGGACGCCTGTGAGGATGTGGTTCTCAACCGTCGCCCAGATTCAACCGAGCGGCTGATCACGCTGTCGGAGCGGTTTAAGGGCACGGATGCCGTTGCCGAAAAGGCCGCCGAAGAATGGCGCAGCTGGCCCGTGACCAAGCGGCTGGAGCATGCGTTGGTCAAGGGCATCGACGCCTATATCGTTGAGGATACAGAAGAAGCGCGCCAACAGGCCGTGCGGCCGATTGAAGTCATTGAAGGCCCGTTGATGGACGGCATGAATGTTGTCGGCGATCTGTTCGGGTCGGGCAAAATGTTCCTGCCGCAGGTCGTGAAATCGGCGCGCGTCATGAAAAAGGCGGTGGCGCACCTCATCCCCTTTATCGAGGATGAGAAGGAAGAAGGGCATAAGGCCAAGGGCCGGATCATCATGGCGACCGTGAAGGGCGATGTGCATGATATTGGCAAGAATATCGTTGGTGTCGTGCTTCAGTTTAATGGCTATGAAGTGATTGATCAGGGCGTCATGGTCGCCTGTTCAGATATTTTGAAGGCCGCGAAGGACAATGACGCCGACATTATTGGCCTGTCTGGCCTCATCACGCCGTCGCTGGATGAGATGGTGACCGTGGCTGAGGAAATGCAGCGGGCCGGCTTTGCCATCCCCTTGCTGATTGGCGGGGCGACAACGTCAAAGGTGCATACAGCCATGAAGATCGACCCCGTTTATGACGGCCCAGTCACCCATGTGCTGGATGCCAGCCGTGCCGTTGGTGTCGCGTCCCAATTGCTGTCAGATACGCAGCGTGATGGCTTTGTAGAGGCGACTGCTGCGGATTATCAGCATGTGCGCGATGTGCGCGCGGGCAAGGAAGCCAGCATCCTGCTGTCTCTTGCCGATGCGCGCGCCAATGGCTTTGTTGCAGACATGGCGCATAAGGCGCCGCCGCCCGCGCAGCCGGGCCTGCATGTCTTTGATGCCTGGAGCCTTGAGGATTTGCGCGGCGTGATCGATTGGACGCCCTTTTTCCGCGCTTGGGAATTGCATGGAACTTATCCCGCCATTCTCGACGATGCTATTGTTGGGGAAAGTGCGCGCAACCTTTTTGCCGATGCCAATAAGATGCTCGACACGATCATTGCCGAAAAATGGCTAACGGCGTGCGGTGTGGTCGGCCTTTGGCCCTGCGCCCGTGATGGGGATGATGTTGTTATTCATCTGGCCGAGGAAGAGCGGCATGTGACCTTCAGCTTCCTGCGCCAGCAAATCCGCAAGAGCCGGGATCGCGCCAATATGTGCCTCGCCGACTTTATCAGCCCGGATGGCGATTGGATGGGCGGCTTTGCCGTCGGCATCCACGGCATTGATCCGCATATTGCCGGAGTCCGCGCAGCGCATGATGATTATCAGGATATTCTTCTTAAGGCCTTGGCAGATCGCTTTGCCGAAGCCTTTGCCGAACGACTGCATCAGCATGTCCGCACCAGCCTATGGGCGTATGCGCCGAGCGAACAGCTGACCAATGAAGCGCTGATACGTGAGGAATATCGCGGCATCCGCCCAGCACCCGGCTATCCAGCCTGTCCAGACCATAGCCATAAGCCGATGCTGTTTGAGCTGTTGAAAGCAGGCGACACCACGGGCCTGACGCTGACGGAGAGCTTTGCGATGCTGCCAACGGCGGCTGTTTCGGGCTTTTACTTTGGCCATCCCGACAGCGAATATTTCGGCGTTGCTCTGGAGACGGCCACGCGCTGGCTGCGCCCCACTCTCGACTAACCCAGACAATGGCCCGCGCCGAAGGACCGGGCGGGCCAGATTTCTGCCTTAGCGCGCTTTTGCCTTTTTCGGGGGCGGGGGCACGGTGATCTTCACGGATTCGCCTGTATTTCCGGGAAATCCAGTGAACATAGCTTCGACCAAATTGGGCACCAAATAGGTCAGATCATTGTTGAGCGATTGGGCTTGCGCATTGCCTTCAAAAACACGCTCAGCCGTTCCCGCCCGCTCAATCTTCACCTCTAGCTGGCTGGTGTAAACGGTATAGCTTTCAATTTCGTCGCGAAAGCCGCCGGGGCCAAAGAGAAAGGGATCATAAAATCCCGGATAATAGCTAAATCGTTGCCCGCGATAGGGTCTGCCCCAAGCCCCACACCAAGGGTCAAAATAGCCAAAGCAGCGACCGAAATTTGAGCTTGGCGCACTGCGCATTTTTTCCCGCCCTGCGTCAACGCTGTAGCGCATTTGCACGACAAGGTTCGCGGCTTCTCCGGATGCGGCAGGGCGGAAGCCAAGCGCTGTAAGCTTGCCGGACACCAACTTTGCATAGCTGCCAAATTCCAGCCCGCCTTCAAGCGCTGGATCGGCGGCGCGGATGCTGAAGCTTTGTCCTTCTGCTGCCGGCATTTGCTGAAACCGGCTGACTTTTGCATTAAAACTCTGCGAGCACCCTGCGAGTGCCAATAAGGCGAGGGGCGCTGCTGCTTTTAAAACCTTTGATATGGTCGACATGTTTTTCATCCCTTGAACGACTCAACCCACCAGCGGGCATTATGCTCGATCAAAATCTATGAGCAGTGCTGAATAGAGGTTGAACGGATCAACGTTGCAATCCCAGAGCCTTATAAGCCGTCGTCAGCGTCGGCGCGGCAAGAGCGGCTGCCCGTTCGGCCCCCTTGATCAAAATGGCGTCCAGCGCCGCTGTATCGGCGCGCAGGGCATTAAAGCGGTCGGATATCGGCTTGAGTGTTTCGACCAGCACTTCTGCCAAGGCGGGCTTGAATGCGCCAAAGCCCTGACCCTCAAAACGCGTGAGAACGGCCTGCACGCTGTCCCCGGTTAGGCTGGCATAAATACCGACAAGATTTTGCGCTTCAGGGCGGCCTTCAAGGTCCTTTTCCAGCAGAGGCAAAGGCGCAGGGTCCGTCTTTGCCTTGCGTATCTTTTGCAAGATCATGTCTGCATCATCGGTAAGGTTGATGCGGCTCATATCCGACGGGTCGGATTTGGACATTTTGGCAGAACCATCGCGCAGGCTCATGATACGAGCCGCACCGCTTTTGGGAATGATCGGCTCTGGCAAGGTAAAGACTGGCGCGTCTTCTGAGGCAAAGTCATTGTTGAACTTTTGCGCAATGTCGCGTGCCAGCTCCAGATGCTGTTTCTGATCATCGCCCACTGGCACATGCGTTGCCTGATAGAGGAGAACATCTGCGGCTTGGAGGACGGGGTAGGTGAAGAGGGCGATGGAGGCACCCTCGCGGTTCTTGCCCGATTTGTCTTTGAACTGCGTCATGCGGTTCAGCCACCCCATACGCGCGGTGCCGTTGAGCAGCCATTGCAGCTCTGCATGGGCGGGGACGCGCGCCTGATTGAATAGGATGGATCGATCCGTATCGATGCCGCATGCGACCAAGGCAGCGGCCATTTCGCGTGTATTGGAGGCAAGCTCTGCTGGATTATGGGGCAGGCTGATCGCGTGGAGGTCGGCCAGAAAATAGAGGCAATCGCCTGCGACATCGTCCTGCATCTGGACCCAGTTGCGGATCGCGCCCAGATAATTGCCAAGGTGCAGACTGCCCGTGGGCTGAATACCGGAAACGACGCGCATCTTCATCTTCCTTCTATCGGACGGTTGGACTCGCCCAATCTCTGTGTCTTTGGCCGATCGGGCGGATGCCCTGTCACTGGCCTTTACGCAAGTGGGGGATTAGTCGCCCGTTTCAGCGGCCGGTTTTTTGCGGTGGAGCAAAATGAGGATGCTTTCGCGATCCATTGCGCCAATCATCCAGCCTAAGCCGAAATAGACGAGGCCGCCCGATCCAACCAGCAGGCTAAGCGCGATCATACGGTCCAGAGCGGAACCATCAAACATCGGGCCGAGGCCAATATTGACCATATAAAGCGTCACGCCCATCGCCAGCCCAGATATAAGCTGCCGGCTGACCCGCCGGAGAATCTCAGGCGAAAACGTGAAATGCCCCCGCCGATTGAGCGTGATATAGAGCAAGGCGCAGTTGAGCCAGGCCGTCAGCATCAGGGCAATGGCCAGCCCATAAAGGCCATAAAAGGGAACGAGCGCAAAGTTCATCGCGATGTTCGCAGCCAGCACCCAAAGAGCGATCCGCAGGGGCGTTTTCGTGTCCTCGCGCGCGAAAAAGCCGGGCGTGAAGACCTTCACCAGCACATAGGCAGGAAGGCCAAGCGCGATGATGGCAAGCGTTGCGCCCGTAACAACAGCATCTTCCGCCGTAAATTCGCCCCCGCGGAACAGGGCAGTGACCAATGGGACGCCCGCTGCCGCAAATGCAATGGCGGCAGGCAAGGTCAGGAGCATGCCAATATCAATGGCTTGGTTCTGAATGCGTTCGGCCTCGTGCGGATCGCCTTGATCGACATATTTGCTGATCGACGGCAGAATGGCGGTGCCCAAAGCCGTCCCAATAATGCCGAGCGGTAGCTGATTGAGCCGGTCCGCATAATTCAGATGCGCCATGGAGCCTTCGGCAAGATAGCTGACAAATTGGGTGTCGATCAAAATGCTGATTTGATAGACACCAGCTGCAAATGTCGCCGGGATTACGACTTTAAAAAACTCTTTCACACCGGGCGTTAACCGGGGGCGGCGCAGCTTGAGGGAAATGCCTGCCCTGCGGGCTGACCACCAGACCAGACCCAACTGCACCACGCCACCGATGACGACCGCAATGGACAGTGCCTCGGCGGTTTTTGGGCCACCTTCGCGCACCAACAACAAGGCAATCAACATCGCCTGATTGAGCAGGGCAGGGGCGAAAGCTGCCGCGGCAAACCGGTGCATCGAATTGAGCACGCCGGAAAACAGCGACACCAAACTAATCAGCATCAGATAGGGGAAGGTCAGGCGGGAGAGCCAAATTGTTAGGTCAAACTTCTCTGCATCGCCAGCAAAGCCAGAGGCCAAAAGCCAGACAAGGGCGGGCATCGCAATTTGGCCGATGAGGGTGAAGAC
>JBJTAW010000157.1:0-2529 GCA_046091025.1 Chakrabartia sp.
ACTGCCATCCGCAATTCAGGGTCGACAGATCGCCAGGGCCGCGCGCGTCAATGACAAGCCCGGCCTTGATCACGCGCCCGTCTGCCAGCGTGAGTTGATTGGGTGTGACGGTCCAGACATTGCCCTGCAGGATGCTGCCATCGGGTAGGGTTTTGCGCACGACTTGATCAAATTGGGCGGAGTCGATGCTGTTATAGGCGGCTGTAACCGTCCGGCTCAATTTGGGAAAGCGGACGTCATAGCGCGGCCAGCGATGGCAGATCAGCGGCTCGATGATCCAGCGGTCGTCCGGGGCAACATCGCTATCAAAGAACGACCAGACGTGGTTTCCGCCGAGCTTTTCCTCTGCCTCGACAATCCGAACGTCCAAATGTGGATGCTGTTTTGCAAGGGCGAGCGCAATCAGTCCGGCCGATAATCCGCCGCCCGCAATGGCAATGTCGCAGCGTGTCGTGGCGTTTTTCACACTCGCGTTCTAAAGGCGCTGCGCCACAAGCGAAAGGAAAAGCATGACGCCCTTTAGTCAATTGCTGGACAGCATCTCTCCTGCCGAGGCAGGGCGTTGGTCGGTCAATGCCAGTGATGATTGGCGGCAGGGGCGCACCCTTTATGGCGGAATTTCGGCCGCCTTTTGCCAAGCGCCTATGTGCCCGGCCTGCCCCCTTTGCGGTCATGCCAGATTGCGTTTGTTGGCCCGGCGACTGGAGAATCCATTCTGATCCCGAGCATCTTGCGGCAGGGAAAGTCGGTCAGCGTGCTGGCCTTTGATCTGATTGCGGACGGCAATGTCGCGACCCGCGCGCTGTTCGCCTTTGGCGAGGCGCGGCCTTCAAGTTTTGATATTGATGCCGCCGCTGCACCCAATGTGGCTGCGCTGGAAGCTTGCCCGTCGTTGTTCGGGGATCGGCATCCCGCCTTTGCGGCGCATTTTGACATGCGGTTGGCCGCTGGCTGCCGCCCAGTATCTGGCGCGCCGACAGGGGAGATGCTGGTCTGGGTGCGGCATCGTGATCCAGATACGCCGGATGGCATGTCTGCGCTGATCGCGATGGCGGATGCTCTGCCACCTGCCTCCATGCCGCGATTGGTGGCACCTGCGGCGATCAGTTCAATGACATGGCAATTTGATCTGGTGGAGCCTGCACGGTTTAAGACTGGCGAGTGGGTTTTGATGCAGTCTCGCGATGAAGCGGTACGGCAAGGCTATTCGGGCCAGTCCACGGCGCTTTGGGATAGTCAGGGTCGGCCGATGCTGATGGGCCGGCAGAGCGTCGCCATTTTTGCATGAATCCACCCCTCCCAAAGGAGCCTATAGGCGGCGCGTCCTCGATGGGCTAAGCCCGTGTTATGGATGCGCTCCCGGCCCTGATTGGTTCTGCCTTTGCGATGACGCTGATTGTGGGCGGCCGGTATTTCTTGACCAGTGGGGCCTTTGCCTGGGCAACGCGTCTTCGGCATCGCGGGCTTTATGCCGGACTAGATCGACAGATTCGGCGCGAAATTGGCTGGAGCCTTGCCTCCGCCGGCATTTATGGGGCGCCCGCAGGCGCCGTGGCCTGGGGCTGGCAAGCCCAAGGTTGGACGAAGATATACACCGGTGCGGCGGACTATCCGCTCTGGTATCTGCCCGTTTCTGTCCTGCTCTTTCTGCTGGCCCATGATACATGGTTTTACTGGACGCATCGCTGGATGCATCAGCCCCCGCTGTTCCGCATTGCCCATGCCGTGCATCATGACAGCCGCCCGCCTACGGCCTGGGCGGCGATGAGCTTTCATCCTTGGGAGGCGGTGACCGGGGCGATTGTTATTCCAGCACTTGTGTTCATCATTCCCATTCATGTTGCGTCTTTGGCTGTGGTTCTCTCCATCATGACCCTCATGGGGGTTGGCAACCATATGGGCTGGGAGATGTTTCCCAAAGCGGTGGTGCATGGGCCATTGGGTCAGTGGATGATCACGGCGACCCATCATCAAAAACATCACGACTCCTATAGGGGGAATTATGGGCTATATTTCCGGTTTTGGGACAGGCTTTGCGGCACTGATCTTGGCCTTGGCCGCTTCGCCAGCAGCAGCGGCGGCAGGCGCACCCGTTGATGTTGATATCTCGGGCATGCGTAATGCGCGCGGGGCCATATTGGTCTGCCTGACGGCAGATCCAAAGGCCTATCCCGATTGCGGGCGCGACCCCAAGAGTCGTAACCTCTCGATCCCGGCGCGCCCGTCCGTTACCGCGCGGTTCGATAATGTTCCGCCGGGGATATATGCCATTGCCCTGATCCATGATGAGAATAGCAACACCAAAATGGATCTGGCGGTCTTCTTGCCAAAGGAAGGCTTTGGCATGTCGCGCAACCCCAAAATTGGCTTTGGCCCGCCCAAGTTTAAAAGCGCTCAATTCTCGGTTGTGGCAGGTCCGTTGCGCCTGCCGCCGCTGCTGCTGGCGAAGCGGCCAAGGCCAAGATCAGTGCCGCAAAGCCTGTCCCAAAACCGGAAATATAGCCCATAATTCCCCCTATAGGAGTCGTG
>JBJTAW010000158.1:0-11412 GCA_046091025.1 Chakrabartia sp.
TCCCCAGATGCCTCGGAAAAACTTGCTTTTGCCACAGCAACGATCCGCAATGATCCCGGGTTTATCGCCGATTATATGTGGTGGCTGCGCAATACCGGCCAAGGCGATATTGCTCGGCAGTTTCTGCGGGATAACCATCCCATGGCAACATATCCTGCATTGCCGGAAATATGGCTGCAAATGCTTTTGATTTCAGCACGGGAGGCCGCACAGGCAGACGATTGGCAAGCGGCCTTTGACATTGCCCGAAGGGCCAGCACCGCCTACCCCCCAAACACGGACATTCGCAAACGTCCCTTTGCAGAGCGTGACACCTATACCGATCTGACCTGGCTGGCAGCGAGCTTGGCACTTAATCGGTTAAATGATCCAAGCCAGGCTGCAGAACTGTTTCGGCGCTACACCTTGGCCGCGCAGTCAACCCAAACACAGGCACGCGGATTTTATTGGGCGGGCCGTGCATGGACTGCCGCATCCCGCCCAGCAGAAGCGCGCAAGGCTTTCGAAGAAGCCGCCCAATATGTGGATCAGTTTCACGGCCAATTGGCTCACGAGCGGCTTGGTCGAAAATTGCGTCTGCCGCCGCCAACCTTGAGCATTGTTGTGAGTGCAGATCAACGCTCCCAGTTTGAGAACCGATCGGTCGTTCAAGCCTTGCTCGCATTGGGGGCGGCTGGCAATTGGGCTGAGCAAAGCCTTTTTGTCCGCAGCCTAGCCAGCACCATATCAACCGATGCAGATCATCTGTTGGCCGCTGAATTGGCGCAACGGATTGGCAGACCAGACCTGAATGTTCTGGTAGGGCGCAATGTCCGTAACACAGGGCTGAACGACTATATCCGCACAGCCTTCCCGCAAATTGACATCCCAACAGAGCATGCTGACAATTGGACGATCATTCACGCTATTTCTCGACAGGAAAGCCAATTTGACCGTCAAGCTGTCAGTCGTGCCGGCGCGCGCGGCCTGATGCAAATCATGCCAGGCACTGCACGGGACACAGCCCGACGCCTTGGCATGGATGCAGCGAACCTGGCCCTCTTTGATCCAAAGGTAAACATCCCGCTTGGCGCCAGCTATTTCCGGCGCATGTTGAACAATTATGGCGGCTCGCATGTCCTCGCCATTGCGGCCTATAATGCCGGACCGGGCAATGTGAACCGATGGATCCGGACGATTGGGGATCCCCGCACGAATATGGATGTTCTGGATTGGATAGAGGCGATCCCCTATTCTGAGACGCGCAACTATGTTCAACGCGTCTTGGAAAACGCGGTTGTCTATGACCTTAAAAATCCCAACCGTGCGGCACTACATGGCGATGCCCCGCTATCCTTTTACCTCGGCAAGTCTTACCCCGGCTATATGGACCTTCCCAATTACATCACGCCAGCCGGTTTTGAGGGGTTGAAAACGCGCTATCATACGCTGTTCGCGGTTGAGCGGCCGAAGCTCTTGGAAACCGTGTCTTGGGCCGCGGGCAATGGCGATCGATCCGAGAATGGCGATTATATTTATGGCAAGAAGCGTTTGCGGGAAATTGATAAAGAAATGGGCTGGCTCTCGCGCCTAATAAAGGCGGCCCGCGTTGTTGACCCCGCTGAACAGATTGACCGCAGCAAAATCTTCTTTGGTGCAACAGTCATCATTGCGGACAATCAGGATCAGCACCGGACAATCACCCTTGTCGGCGACGATGAAGCCGATGCAGCGCAAGGGCGGGTCGGCTGGAATGCACCAATCACCCGCGCTCTGCGTGGCGCTGCCATCGGCGACGTCCGTCGCCTCACCCTGCCGGCAGGCGCAATAGATTATGAGGTTCTAGCGATCAGCTACCCGTAAGGTGGATTAGGACTTGGCCTGTTCCACCACACGGATATTGAGTTCACGCAGTTGCTTGGCCGTCACCGGGCCCGGCGCACCCATCATCAGGTCTTCTGCTTTCTGGTTCATCGGGAAAACGATGACTTCGCGAATATTCGGCTCATCCGCCAGCAGCATCACGATACGATCGATACCCGGTGCAGAGCCGCCATGCGGCGGTGCGCCATATTTGAACGCGTTGATCATGCCCGCGAAATTTGTGTCGACATCCTCTTGCGAATATCCGGCGATTTCAAAAGCCTTATACATGATTTCTGGCCGATGGTTCCGGATCGCGCCGGACGAGAGTTCGACACCATTGCAGACAATGTCATATTGATAGGCAAGGATATCGAGCGGATCCATCGTCTCAAGCGCGTGCATCTCGCCCTGCGGCATCGAGAAGGGATTATGTGAAAAATCGACCTTCTTTGACTCCTCCTCACACTCATACATCGGAAAGTCTACGATCCAGCAGAACTCAAAGCAATTGGGGTCAATTAGGCCAAGTTGTTCGGCAACCCGCGTGCGGGCCGCCCCGGCCAACTTGGCGGCCTGCGCTTCCTTGCCCGCGGCAAAGAACAGGCCGTCATCCGGACCAAGGCCCAGCGCGTCATAAATTGCTGCCATGCCCTCTTCGCCATGGTTTTTGGCAATCGGTCCGCCAAACTCGCCGCCCTTGCGCGTAACATAGCCAAGGCCTGCATGGCCTTCGCCCCGAGCCCAGTCATTCATATCATCAAAGAACTTCCGGCTCTTATCGGCAGTCTTGGGGGCTGGGATCGCGCGGACCACGCCGCCGCCCTCCACAATGCGCTCAAACAGGCCAAAGCCTGACTTGGTGAAGGAATTGGTGACATCGGTAATGATAATCGGGTTGCGCAAATCTGGCTTGTCGCTGCCATATTTCAGCATCGCATCCTTATAGGGAATGCGCGGAAATGGCGCGGCACTCACCCGGCGGCCATTGGCAAATTCTTCAAACAAGCCGTGCAAAACGGGTTCAATCGCGTTGAACACATCGTCTTGCGTTACGAAGCTCATTTCGAAATCGAGCTGATAGAATTCACCCGGTGACCGATCAGCACGTGCATCTTCATCCCGAAAGCAGGGCGCAATCTGGAAATAGCGATCAAAGCCCGCCACCATCAGCAGCTGTTTGAACATCTGCGGCGCTTGCGGCAAGGCATAAAATTTTCCGGGATGGACGCGACTGGGAACCAGATAATCACGCGCGCCTTCTGGCGAAGACGCGGTCAAAATCGGCGTCTGAAACTCGGTGAACCCCTGCCCAATCCTGCGCTGCCGCACCGAAGAAATCACCTTAGAGCGCACGACGATGTTATTGTGCAACCGTTCCAGCCGAAGATCGAGGAACCGATAGCGCAGCCGGATATCCTCTGGATATTCCGCATCGCCAAAAACCGGCAAGGGAAGCTCCTGCGCGGCGGATTGGACTGACACCTCGCGGGCGCGCACTTCAATTTCACCCGTAGGCAAATTGGCATTGGCGGTTTCCGCAGCACGCGCCACGACATCACCTGTGATGGTCACAACGGATTCGGCCCGCGCCTTCTCCAAAACCTTAAAGGCTTCGGAGTCCACATCGGTCACAATCTGGGTCAATCCATAATGATCGCGCAAATCGACAAACAGCAAATTGCCATGGTCGCGCTTACGGTGAATCCAGCCCGAAAGACGGACGGTTGAACCAACATCAGATTTGCGCAGTTGGGCGCAGGTGTGGGAGCGATAAATATGCATGTCGCGCCTAGACGGTGATGCGGGCCTTTTGTCAAGATGAAGGGCGGCAAATGCCGCATTGATAACGCATCTTTGCCATCCAGTTTTACCCTGGATTTTCATCCAAGGCTGGCATGCACGGCCGAACGCGGCTAGGCCAAGTTCCTATGAAGATACACGACCTTATTACGACCACAGATGAACTCGCGGCGCTCTGCGCTCGCTGGGCCAATGCACCCTTTATCGCGGTGGATACAGAGTTCATGCGGGAGAACACTTACTGGCCCGACCTATGCCTTATCCAAGTTGCGGATCATAATGAAGCGGCGGCCATCGATCCCAAGGCACCCGGCCTTGATTTAAGCCCCCTGCTTGATCTGCTGACCGAGAATAAAGACGTTCTCAAAGTGGTGCACGCGGGCGGACAAGATATTGAAATCGTCTGCAACCTCACCGGCAAGACACCCCACCCCATGTTTGACACACAAATAGCGGCCATGGCCTTGGGCCAAGGGGAGCAGGTTGGCTATTCCAACCTCGTCGATAGCTGGCTTGGCATCCCGCTCGATAAAGGCGCGCGGTTTACAGACTGGGGGCGGCGGCCGCTCGATCAGCGTCAGATTGATTATGCCATTGGCGATGTCACGCATCTTGCGGTCATTTTTCCCAAAATGCTCGACAAGTTGAGAGAGACGGGTCGTGGCGTCTGGCTGAATGACGAGATGGAACGCATTGTCGATCCGTCAAACTACGTCACTGACCCGCAAAAGGCGTGGAAGCGGATTAAAATTTCGAGCCGAAAGCCAGAGGTGCTTGGCCGACTGAAGGCAATTGCCGCCTGGCGGGAAACCGAAGCCCGCAACAAGAATATTCCTCGCGGGCGCATTATGAAGGATGAAACGCTGGCCGACGTTGCTGTTCATCCACCCCGCACTCAGGCAGATCTGGCAAAAGTCCGCGGTCTTTCTGCGTCTTGGGCGAACAACGATATTGGCGCGCGCCTGATTGACACATTTGACGACGCCTGTCCGCTAGCAGCGGACGAAATGCCCGCCCGTGATGATCGCAAGCCGGGCCTCGGCAAAGAAGGCGCATTGGTCGCTGATTTGCTCAAGCTTCTCCTGAAGATCAGAGCGCGCGACATTGATGTAGCGCCAAGGCTATTGGCCCGCTCCGATGAACTTGATCTTCTTGCTGCGGGTCAGCGCAAGAATTTATCCATACTTTCAGGCTGGCGGTTTGAACAATTTGGGAGAGACGCGCTCGACCTCGTCGAAGGCCGTCTTGCCTTTGGCATTACCGACGGCAAATTGACCATCACCCGCATCGAAACTGCCGAGACCATTGACGCGGCCTGACCTCAAAAGGGGTAATTGCCGCTAAAGCGGCTTCACCTTCACAGAATGTGAAACCACTAATGACTGTGCCAACGCCTTTACTCGACGTTGGACTTGGTCGCTGCACAATACCGCGTGCGAAGGCGAGATGGTGAGCAAAATGCCCTCTCCAGCCCGGGACAGTTTGCCATGGCCAAAAGCGCCCGCAAAGCCCGCCATTGCACCTGCTGCTCCCGCTTCAGGGCCGACGTCTCTTTTTCGATCGCATCAAGCTGTTGAGCGGGTGTCAGTCCGTCAATCGACTGTTCTTCAATGCCTTGCATCTGCTGGCCGCGCAGGCCCGCCACACGCACCATAAAAAAATTCATCAAGGTTGCTGCCGGAAATGGACAAGAACCGCAGCCGCTCCAACAGAGGGTGTGCCGCATTCTGCGCCTTTTCCAACACGCGCCAATTGAACCTGAGTCAGCTGATCTCGCGGTTGAAATATCGGGGTGCATCACCGCCGGATGCCGCGCCATTATCGGGCCGGCTTATCATCGCTCGTCTCGTGCGCATGGGTTTCATCGCCGCCATTCTTCCTGTCCATCAAGCCCGCTTGAGCAAGGGCATTCTTAACCAAGTTTTGGGTGATGGCGCGTTTTTGTGACAGTGATGCTTCATCCAGTGCGTCAGCAGCCCGCAGAACGGCAATATAACTCCGCTCCATCTGCGCCGCGGCAAAATTCGCAATGTCAGGCATCAAGACCAGTCCCCTTTTAGACAATGCCCTTATCAGCAGCGCAGACATCAGATCTACATCGGGTATCTGGATCTGAACTGTTGGTGTGGCATGAAGTCGCGACCGCAAATCCGGCAAGCTTATGGACCATTCGGGCGGCGCATGGCTGCTAATCAGCAATAGGGGTAACCGACTTTCCTGTGCCTGGTTCCAAGCGTGAAACAACTCTTCATCTGGTCGTGTTTCCGCATCATCAATCAGCCGGCCTCCAGACCGGGCAACAAAAATACGCCCCAACAGCGTTTTTCCAGATTTCCTGGGTCCAACCAGCAGGGAGGAGCGAACAGGCCAATTCCCCCAAGCGTCCAAATGCCGCACCGCCATCTCATTCGCGCCGGTGACGATAAAATCAGCCCCACCGTCTTGCGCTGGCCAATCAAAGGGCAATCCAAATTGCGCCATAGCCGACATTAACGCCTAATTCGTAATGTGTCGCCCGAGCCTGCCACGCGGAAACCGCGCGCCATTAAGGCCGCCCGAAGCGTCTCTGGTCCGCCTTCATACGAAAGCCGAAGAACAGAGACGCCTCCAAGAGCAATGCTGGTCGTCGCCGCAGATCGCACACCCGGAATAGCGCGCAACAATGCCTCTACCGCCGACACGCTTGCGCCATCAGGCGTATCGACTTGCAATGTGAGCGTGCGAACACACGCTGCAGCAGGATTGGCCGATCCCGAAGCATCTGGCGACGCAACGGCTCCATCTGTCGCAGCCTCTGCCGCCGCTTCGAGGTCTTCCGTAGACACAGGTTCTTCAATCACAAGAGACGTATCTGGCCTCAACCGACCATCAGCGAGTGCAGCTGCGAACATTGCATCAAGCCGTCGAACGCCTGCATCCAGCAAACCCGGAAGAGCAGCAGAGGAAGCAACACGAAGGGAAAACTGGCCAAGTGGCCGTGAATCTGGCCCTGTGAAGGCTGAAAAATGCCCCACAATTGGCCCGCCGGGATAGATCCGCTCTAACCGAACCTGCGGGATAATCACATCTGCTGCACCATATTGGTCCAGAAGCATACGCCACCAGCGCCGCCCCGGACGCCCTATTTGCGCCTGTGTTAAAAGCAGCGGATCTGCGCCACTGCCAGTCGGGCGGACATAGTCGATCACGCTGTCTCCGGTCCTAAACCGAGCCCCGGCCTTTTGCCATTGTGTCCGCGTTTCAAAACTTTGCGAAACGCCCCCACTATATTGAACTGGGATAATGAGCAGCGGCGCAGACCGGCGAATATTGCCTGCGACACCAAGAAGCTCTGCCGTTCTCACCCGATCGAATAGGACGCCAAGCCGAGCAATATAACGTTGCGGCCCGATTTGTTCATCTTCGACAACAATACCGGACACCAGGCCATCCAAAGCTGCGTCGCCAAGCTTTGGCGCCGTGCTTCCATGGGTCTGGGTCCAAAGCTGCTCCCACGCCATGCGCTGAGCTTCGCGCCAGCCGCTCAAACGGGCCGTTTCTGCGTCACGCGCAGCTATATCAACGGCAATACCAGACACTTCGAAATTGCTAGAACTGTCAATTGGCGCGATCCCACGTTCCCCGCTTTCCAACTGGGCAAACACGGAGACACCCGCCGCACCAATAATGAGCGCAAGCACCGCCCCTAAGGCGCGAATACATCGAGTAGATAAGATCACTTGCGCCTTTTGACGAGTTGGGCGTGGAATTCCAAGAGCGATAACGCTAGCAGCCTTTATATGAGCAAAGAAACTCCCTCCTCCACATCCTACACCTATGAACAGGCCGGCGTCTCAATTGCCGCGGGCAATGCGCTGGTGCGCGCCATTGCGCCGTTGGCAAAAGCGACGCGCAGAGCAGGCGCAAACGCCGATCTTGGCGGCTTTGGTGGCTTTTTTGATCTAAAAGCAGCCGGCTTTGAAGACCCGTTGTTGGTCGCGGCAAATGACGGCGTTGGAACCAAATTGAAACTTGCCATTGATTCGGGTCATCATGATGGGGTGGGCATTGATCTGGTCGCCATGTGCGCAAATGATCTGATCGTCCAAGGCGCGGAACCTCTCTTTTTTCTCGATTACTACGCGACGGGAAAGCTTGATATTGCTGTCGCAGAACGTGTCATTGCCGGTATCGCTGAAGGCTGTCGCCAAGCAGGCTGCGCCCTTATCGGTGGAGAAACTGCCGAAATGCCGGGCATGTATGCCCATGAAGATTATGATCTCGCTGGATTTTGTGTGGGTGCCGTTGAACGGACGCAGGTGCTTACGGCGGATCGCATTGCCGATGGCGATGTCATCCTAGGATTGGCATCTTCGGGCATTCATTCCAACGGTTTTTCTCTCGTGCGGCGACTTGCGGCAGACAAAGGGTGGAAGCTGGATCGCCCTGCCCTGTTTGACCAAGATGTTATCCTGATTGATGCGCTCATGGCACCGACACGCATTTATGTGAAATCTCTGTTGCCGCTGGTGCGGGCCGGGCAGGTTCACGGCATGGCGCACATTACCGGCGGCGGATTGCTGGAAAATATTCCAAGAATTCTGCCCGTTGGCCTGCACGCCCACGTCAATGCAGACTTGTGGGACCAACCTCGCCTCATGGCTTTCCTGCAGGCCCAAGGCTATATTGAACCAGAGGAAATGGCCCGCACGTTCAACTGCGGCGTTGGCATGGCAATTGTCGTTGCCGCAGATACGGTTGATCACGTCACGGCGTCCCTTGAACAAGCTGGCGAAACCGTGGTCAAAATGGGCCATATCGCGTCAGGACAAACAGGATGCACCGTCACCGGCAGCGCAGGTGTCTGGAGCGCCCGGTCAGACTGGTGCGCAACCCATTATGGCTAAGGCGCGCATCGCAATCCTTATATCGGGCCGGGGCTCGAACATGGCCGCCCTCATCTATGCAGCTAAGCAACCCGGCTGCCCGTTTGAAATCGTACTGGTGGCTGCAAATGATCCAGAGGCGGCCGGCCTCCGCCTTGCTCAAGCAGAGAATCTAACCGTTTTTGCGCAAAGCCATAAAGGCATGGCCAGAGCGGAGTTTGACACGATATTGGACACCCAAATACGGGCGGCACAAGCAGATATGATTATCCTAGCTGGATATATGCGCCTGCTCTCCCCCGAATTTGTGGCCCTTTGGCCTGAGCGTATCCTCAACATCCATCCCTCATTGCTGCCCAAATATAAGGGACTGGATACGCATGAGCGTGCCCTTGCCGCGGGCGATCAGATTGCCGGGTGCAGTGTTCATGTCGTGACTGCAGAATTGGACGATGGCGAAGTGCTGGCGCAGACCGAGGTTCCCATTTTCGCCGATGACACGGCCGAGACACTTGCTGCACGGGTCTTGATTGCGGAACACCAAACCTATGCGCCCGCTATTTCGGCTTATGTTCAGCAATTCCAAGGCCGAAAATAGACTGCCCGCTTAATCAACCCAACCGTGCGCTGGACAGCGCATCAACAAGCGCCTGCACCTTTTTCTGACGCCATTGCGGGCGCGGCGCGATCAGCCAATAGGCCCTCTCACATGGGTGAGAATTGTCCATTGCCCGAACCCGACCCGACTGGATGTCTGCTTCTGCGAGCAAAAGCGGAACTTTGGCTCGTCCAAAGCCATTTGCGGCCGCATCAATGGCAAGACCTGCATCCGCCACTCTGAGACTGGCTGCATCTTCGACATCGCTCCCCGGCCAGATGATCAGCGTATCCCCCGACCCTTCTGGTGCCGCGACCGTCACCATTGCGCCGTCTGCCAGCTTCACGCCTTCATGCTCGCCGGGGCCATCCGCAAAAATGATCGCGACATCCAGATTAGCCTCGGTGAATTCCGGCGGCGCGTCTGCCGCGACAATGGTAAACCGTATTTCAGGATCGGTGCGGCCAAATTCCGCAAGGCGTGGGGCCAACCATTTTGCCGTCATGTCCCTTGGTGCCGCAATGGTGAGCGACTTGGACGATTGTCCAATTTGCATGGCGCGCACGGCCTCTTCAAATTGAAGAAAACCCGCGCGCAAGCCATCCAGCCCATTTTGCGCCTCTGGCGTCAACTCCAAGCCCTTCGGTGTGCGTCGAAACAACACCACACCCAAAACATCTTCCAAAGCCCTTATCTGCTGACCAACCGCCGCAGGCGTCACTGCCAGCTCGTCGGCCGCACGCGTAAAGCTAAGATGACGGGCCGCTGCGTCAAAGACACGCAAACCATTGAGAGGCAAAAGGGTCCGCTTCATCCGGGAACCACTGGCGTGCGCAGATCAAAAGCGGGAATGGCGATATCGAGGATCGTGCCTGCTTCATCCATCATCCGATAGCGCCCAACCATAGAGCCGCTGGACGTTGAAAGAGGACATCCCGAGACATAATCATAGGACCCGCCGGGACGAATGACAGGTTGCTCCCCAATCACACCGTCCCCCTCAACAACATGAAGCTCGCCATGGGCATCGCGGATTTCCCAGTGCCGGGTCAGCAATTGGACGGCGGCCGGACCTTCATTCTCGATCCGAATATGATAGGCCCAAAACCAACGCTCTTGAGAGGGCCGCGACTGTTCGGGTAAAAAATTCGCACTGACCCGCACGATGACGCCGTGGGTCTGAGCCACATAAGGGAAGAGCGATAAAATCACAGCCCGACAGCTTGGAGCGCCTGATCAAGATCCTCGATCAGGTCTTGCGGGTCCTCAAGCCCAATATTGATCCGCAACATCCCCTCACTCACGCCCATCGCCGCGCGCGCCTCTGGGCCAACGCTGTGATGGGTTGTGGATGCCGGGTGAGTTAACAAGGATCGAGAATCCCCAATATTGTTCGAAATATCGATCAATTTCAGGGCATTGAGCAAGGCCATGGCCTGACTACGTCCGCCATCCAGAACAAAGGAAAAAATTGGCCCACATGCCGCCATCTGGCGCATCGCCAAATCATGCTGGGGGTGGCTGGCCAAACCCGGATGCAGCATGATGGGAACACGCTTTTCGATAAACGTCCCAACGGCCATCGCATTTTCAGACTGCCGCCGGATCCTAAGGTCCAGCGTTTCGAGGCCCTTGAGCACAACCCAGGCATTGAAGGGCGACAAATTTGGCCCGGTATTACGCTGAAACGGCAACAGCTTTTCTTCCATAAAGGCATTCGACGCCGCAACAGCGCCGGCCAAAACGCGGCCCTGCCCGTCCATCATCTTAGTCGCAGAATAGGCAACAACATCGGCGCCAAAATCCATCGGGCGTTGCAATGCTGAAGTGGAAAAGGCATTGTCGACCACCGTCGCAATGCCATGCGCCTTGGCCAGTCCGCAGACAAAGGCCATATCCACGATGTCCATTGTTGGATTGGCAGGCGTTTCAAAAAAGAAAACCTTCGTGCTGGGGCGAATGGCCGCTTCCCATTGCGCATTGTCCCGACTGTCAATCGTCGTCGTCTCAATGCCATATTTTGGCAAAAGCGTATCGGTCAACCAACGACAAGACCCGAAGGCCGCGCGCGCAGCAACCACATGATCGCCCTGTTCCAACTGACATAAAAGAGCAGTCGTCATCGCCGCCATACCGGTCGTCTGACAACGTGCAGCTTCTGCGCCTTCAAGAATTGCTATACGCTCTTCCAACATCGCAACGGTCGGGTTTTGAAGACGGGAATAGGTCATCCCCGGTTCATCGCCAGCAAAACGCGCCGCAACGGTTTCAGCCGTGTCATAGGTATAACCAGAGGTTAGGAAC
>JBJTAW010000159.1:0-7735 GCA_046091025.1 Chakrabartia sp.
CAGCAACGCCATGTTCCGTCACAAGGACCTCGCTGAGCTGCGCGATTTGACCGAAGAAGACCCGGCGGAAATTGAAGCATCCAATTATGATCTGGCCTATATCAAGCTGGACGGAAACATCGGCTGCATGGTCAATGGCGCAGGCCTTGCCATGGCAACGATGGATATCATCAAGCTGAATGGGGAATTCCCAGCCAACTTCCTCGATGTTGGCGGTGGTGCCAACAAGGAAAAGGTGACAGCCGCCTTTAAGATAATCCTCAAGGATCCGGCGGTAAAGGGCATTCTCGTCAATATCTTTGGCGGGATTATGAAATGCGATATCATCGCAGACGGCATTGTGGCCGCGGCCAAGGATGTGAACCTTTCTGTGCCCTTGGTCGTCCGGCTTGAAGGCACGAATGTGCAGCAGGGCAAGGATATCCTAGCCAATTCTGGCCTGCCAATTGTTGCCGCCAATGACCTGGGCGATGCCGCCAAGAAAATTGTCGCAGAAGTCCGAAAGGTCGCTTGAGCCTTGCAAAGCCCTGCATTTTTATGCAGTGCAGCTAACATTGACGTAAACGTAAAGTGAATGACGGAGACCCCTCATGAAGATCCTCGTACCCGTCAAACGGGTTATTGATTATAACGTGAAGCCCCGCGTGAAGCCCGATGGCTCTGGCGTGGACCTTGCCAATGTCAAAATGTCGATGAACCCGTTCGATGAAATCGCGGTGGAAGAAGCCATCCGCCTTAAAGAAAGCGGCGCGGCCACAGAAATCATTGCTGTTTCGGTTGGCCCGGACAAGGCGCAGGAAACGCTGCGCACGGCCCTTGCCATGGGTGCGGATCGCGCGATTTTGATCGTAGCCGAAGATGTAGAACCGCTGGGCGTTGCCAAACTGCTCGGCAAGGTCATGGACGAAGAAGCCCCTGGCCTTGTCATCCTTGGCAAACAGGCGATTGACGACGATTCCAACCAGACGGGCCAGATGCTCGCTGCACTCACGGGCCGTCCGCAGGGCACCTTTGCCTCGAAAGTTGAAATTGCTGGCGACAGCGCCAAGGTGACCCGCGAAGTCGATGGCGGTCTGGAAACAGTCAGCCTGAAACTTCCGGCGATTGTCACAACCGATCTTCGCCTGAATGAGCCGCGCTATGCCTCTTTGCCCAATATCATGAAGGCAAAGTCCAAGCCGCTCACGCAGAAGACACCGGCCGATTATGGTGTGGACGTTAGCCCGCGCCTGAAGACCCTGAAGGTTAGCGAACCGCCCGTGCGTTCTGCCGGGATCAAGGTTGCCGATACAGATGCACTGGTTGCCAAGCTTAAGGAAATGGGAGTAGCCGCATGAGCGTTCTCGTCTATGCCGAACATGATAATGCATCGTTGAAGGATGCGACTCTGGCTGTTGTGACGGCAGGGGCCCAATTGGGTGATGTGCATGTTCTCGTCGCTGGCAATGGCTGCGATGCCGCAGCACAGGCCGCCGCCAAGATCACAGGCGTGACCAAGGTACTGGTTGCCAATGACGCCGCTTTTGCAAATCAGCTGGCTGAAAATGTTGCTCCGCTCATTTCCGGGCTGATGGCGAATTATGACGCCGCTCTGTTCCCGGCGACGGCGCATGGCAAAAATATTGCCCCGCGCGTGGCCGCCCTGCTCGACGTGATGCAGATCAGCGACATTCTCTCGGTCGAAAGCGCCGATACCTTCACGCGTCCAATTTATGCGGGAAATGCGATTGCGACGGTTCAGTCGACCGACGTAAAGAAGGTCATCACCGTGCGCGGCACCGCCTTTGCTAAGGCGGCAGAGGGTGGTTCTGCCCCTGCGGAAGCTGTTTCCGCCAATGGCGATTCCGGCATTTCTTCCTTTATTGGTGCTGAAATCGTCAAGCTGGAACGTCCCGAGCTGACGTCAGCCAAGATCATCGTTTCGGGTGGTCGAGCGCTGAAGGATGCAGACACGTTCCAAGCAACCATCTTCCCGCTGGCTGACAAGCTGGGTGCAGCCGTTGGTGCCAGCCGCGCCGCCGTCGATGCGGGCTATGTGCCGAACGACTATCAGGTCGGCCAAACTGGCAAGATCGTGGCACCGGATGTATATGTCGCAGTCGGCATTTCCGGCTCGATCCAGCATCTTGCGGGCATGAAAGACTCACAGACGATCATCGCGATCAACAAGGACGAAGATGCTCCGATTTTTCAGGTGGCAGACATCGGCCTTGTCGGTGATCTCTATACGATCGTTCCGGAAATGGTCGAGAAAATCTGATCTGTTCGTTGAGGACAGGCAAGAAGAGGCGGCTTAGGCCGCCTCTTTTTTTGTGCCCGACAGATAAAGAATCACAGCACCCAGAATCGCAGCCAAAAGCGAGCCAAAAAGAACGCCAAGTTTCACTTCTGCGCCGAAGACTGGGTCGTCAAAGGCCAGCTCTCCAATGAACAGGCTCATCGTAAAGCCAATGCCGCACAAGAGGGCGAGGCCGTAAATCTGTACCCAGCTTGCGCCCGCTGGCTTGGGGGACCAGCCCGCCTTTACCGTCAGCCAAATCGCTCCAAATATACCCAACTGCTTGCCAAAAAATAATGCCGCGGCGATTGAGACAGGCAACGTTGCTGCGACATTCGCACCCGCCATTGCGACCCCTGCATTCGCCAACCCAAAGAGCGGCAGGATGATGAAGGCGACGGGCAGTTGCAGGCCATGTTCCAGCCGGTGCAAAGGCGATGCAACATCATCCGGCCGCCCCTTGCTGATATGAACAGGGACAAACAGCGCCGCCAGCACGCCCGCAACAGTTGCATGAACGCCCGATTGAAGCACGGCAAACCACAGCAGGACAAAACCTGCCAGCCAGACGGCGGGATGGCTGACGCCCAATTTATTGAGGCCCCAAAGCAGCGCCATCACCGCAAGCGATGCTAGAAGCCAGGCCCCGGACAAGCTGTCCGTATAGCCAATCGCGATGATCGCTACGGCCCCCATATCATCGACAATCGCAATCGTCGTTAGCAACAGCTTGAGCGAGACTGGCACCCGCGATCCAAGTAGCGACAAGACGCCAAGTGCAAAGGCGATGTCGGTGGCCGCCGGAATGGCCCAGCCCGGCCGCAAATCCAGAGTCCCAGACGTCACAGTCAAGTAAATGACGGCCGGCACCGCCATGCCGCCGACCGCCGCGAGCATGGGCAAGGTGCGATCTGCCCAAGTCGCCAAATGACCATCCAAAAGCTCCCGCTTTATTTCCAATCCGACCAGCAGGAAGAACAGCGCCAAGAGCGCGTCGTTGATCCAGTGGAGGACGGACAGCGGCCCCAGATTCAGCTTTAGGAACCCAAAATAAAGATCTGCCGCAGGGCTGTTTGCTAAGGCAAGCGCCGCTGCTGCGGCCAACATTAACAGCACTCCGCCCGCAGCTTCATGCCGCCAAAGCTCTCGTAAGGCAGATCGCGGCCTCAACAGCAATTTAGGCATGGAGGTTCCTTTCAGGTCAGGACAGCACGCTATTCATCTCCGGTAAGTTGGTCAAACAGGCGCATCCGCATCGGCGGCGCTGCGCGACCCAACTCTGGCCCCAGCGTCACTTTAGGCCGCAATTTCTGAGACAATGCTTCACCCCGGCGGGATGAACGGCTAGGGCTGTTGGTGATGGATATTTATCTGCCGATCGCCAATATGTCGGTGAACGCGCTTGTGCTGATCTTGCTCGGCGGTGGCGTGGGCATTTTGTCTGGCATGTTTGGCGTGGGCGGCGGATTTCTGACGACGCCGCTGCTCATCCTTTACGGCATCCCGCCAACCATCGCGGCCGCATCTGCAACGACGCAAGTCACCGGAGCCAGTGTGTCTGGCGTGCTTGGTCATTGGCAGAGAGATGGTGTGGACTTTCGCATGGGCGCTCTTCTGGTCCTAGGCGGGCTGTTCGGGTCTATTGCGGGGGCTGGAGTCTTTTCCGTTCTGGAAAGGGCGGGGCAGATGGATACGATTATCGCGATCCTCTATGTCGTGCTGCTGACAGGCATTGGGGGGCTTATGGCCCGAGATGCCTGGGCCGCCATTTCGGCAAAACGGGCCGGGCTGAAGGTGGCCGCGCGCAAACGTCGGCACCACCCACTGGTGGCGACATTGCCCATGCGGTGGCGCTTTTACGCATCCGGCATTTATATCTCTCCCCTCGCCCCGGCCGCGCTTGGATTTCTGGTTGGGATGCTAACCGTTTTGCTGGGCGTTGGCGGGGGGTTCCTCCTTGTCCCGGCGATGATCTATATCCTCGGCATGGCAACGCGTGTTGTGGTTGGCACCTCCTTATTCCAAATCCTGTTCGTAACGGCAATTACCACTCTGGTTCATGCGCTCACCACGCATGCGGTCGATATCGTTCTGGCGGGCACATTGCTGATCGGCAGTGTCATCGGCGCGCAATTTGGAACACGGCTTGCGGCAAAGCTGCCGCCAGACTGGCTACGTCTGGGGCTGTCCATCCTTATTCTGAGCCTTGCCATATGGCTGGCGCTTGGGCTGGGCTGGCGGCCACGTGAAATTTATTCGGTGCATCCGCTATGAAGCTGCTGCGCCTCATCGTTCTTTGGCCCGCCATGCTGCTGACCTTGGCCGCATCCAATCCAGTGCTCGTGCCCGATGTGTCGCAGCGCAAGATCGACATTATCTACAGCTTTACGGGCGCCGAATTGCTGCTGTTCGGGGCGATCCTCTATCCCGGCGGGCGCGTTCCTTCTGAAAAGGCGGATATCGTCGTTGTCTTGCGGGGCCCAACCCAACCTATTCTGGTTCGGGAAAAACAAAAGCTGGGTGGGCTGATGTGGGTGAATGCTGAAAGTGCGCGCTTCATGTCGCCGCCGGGCTATTATGCCATTGCCTCCTCCAGACCGCTTGATCAGCTTGTGGATGAACGCACGGCTGCCATTTACGAGCTGGGCGTCAAAAATCTTCAGTTTTCACCCGCCAGTGGAGAGCAGCCGGATGTGCAACGGCGCTTTGAAAGCGGGCTAATTGACCTGTTCAAACGGTCTCGCCTTTATGCCGAAGCGCCGGGCACAATTGAGATCACAAACGGTGTGCTCTACCGAGCGCGGATTTCTATTCCGGCGCGTGTCCCCGTTGGCGCTTATGTCGCCGAAACCTTTCTGGTGAAGGATGGCAAGGTGCTCGCGGTCGCAAGTCGCGATGTACAGATCAACAAGTCCGGGTTTGAGCGCTTTGTTGCGGAAAGCGCTTTGCAATATCCCTTCCTTTACGGGTTGGTGGCCGTTGGCCTGTCCTTGCTTTTGGGCTGGGGTGCGGCCGTTTTATTCCGACGGATTGCCTAACATAGATAAGTCCACTTGACCCTTTGTTAGAGCCAGACGAAGAAGATCACCGATTAAGGTCTTAATGGCCATATGGGGGATGCTTTGGATACCAAAAACGCGAAATTGTCGTGGCTGACGCGGCTCATTCGTAAAGTCGTGCTGTGGTATTACCACCGGCAGGGCTGGACTGAGGTCAATGCAAATCCAGAGCTTCGCAAATGCGTGGTGATTGCTGCACCCCATACGAGCAATTGGGACTTCATCTATTTTCTGGGCGCCGCAACCGAACTGAACGTCCCACTCTCCTTCATGGGCAAGAAACAGCTGTTTCGCTGGCCCTTAGGCCGCGCGATGCGCGAATTGGGCGGAATTGCCATCGATCGATCCGGTCCGCGCAATTATGTTCAGTCGATGGTGGATGAATTTGCCACGCGGGACAGCTTCATGCTGACCATTGCGCCTGAGGGAACAAGATCAAAGGTCGCGCGTTGGAAAACGGGATTTTACCATATCGCCTTGCAGGCCAAAGTGCCTTTGGTGCTTGGCCTTATGGACTATTCTAAAAAGCAAGTTGGATTGGCCGGCGCGATCTGGCCGACGGGCGATTATCTGAAAGACATGGAAAAGGTTCTGGAATTCTATCAGCAAACAACGCCCCGCCATCCTCGGCAGGGCAGTGTTGATTTCGGCCAGCTTTAGTCGTCTTGGCTCTTCATCCGTTCGGCGTAACCTGAGGCCATCATCTGTTCCATCATGTCGAACAGGCGGTTGGGTGACTTCCGACGGACGCGCGCGATTGTGCGTTCGATTCCTTCCGCAAGGATGATCTCACGTTCGCCTCGTGCCATGGCACGGAGCATAAGGCGTGCGGCCCGATCCGGATCCATGCCTTTTTCAATGGCGCCGTCACTGATACCTCGCCGGCTGCCATCTGCTGTCACGGCGTTGCGGGAGACATCCGTGCGAATAGAGCCCGGCGCGATGACATGGACCTTCAATCCAAGCATTGCCGTTTCCACGCGCAGGGCATCGGCATAGCCAATCAGGCCGTGCTTGGCGGCGGAATAGGCCGTGCGCATGGGGGAACCCACCTTGCCCGCCACGCTGGAAATGAAGACAAACCGTCCAGATTTGCGGGCGGCCATGTGCGGCAAAATCTCTTGCGTCAGCGCGATAGGGGCGAGCAGATCAACGTCCACAACCTTCTGATAAACCGGGAATTGTGTTTCAATCGCGAGGCTGCGCTGGGAGATGCCGGCATTGTTGATCAGGCAGTCTACGCCATTGCGCCAGCCCCAAGCCTGCTCGACCAGCGCAGGCAGAGCAGCATAATCGGTTGTTTCAAAGGGGAGGACAAGGCAGCGATCCGCCCCGCAGACAGAGGCAACCTCTTCCAGCGCAGCAAGATTGCGGCCCGACAAAATGAGAAACGCCCCTTGCTTTGCCAATTGGCGGGCGAAAGCGGCACCAATGCCCGACGAGGCACCCGTGATCCAGATAACTTGGTTTTTGAACATGGCAGGCCCTCTCCCAAAGGCCGTTGCTGGTGGGCGCTGACGGGCTCGAACCGCCGACCCTCTCGGTGTAAACGAGATGCTCTACCAACTGAGCTAAGCGCCCCCTGCACGGGAGAGCGCCGATTAGCGTCTTTTGGCGTATCGTCAAGGGAATTGCCGCACCTCTTGTCTGAACGCTTGCGACAATTCCTTGATCGGGTCAGTGAGACCGCCCGTTAACGGGGACGTCCGCGCCGAAACAAGTTTATGGTAGCCAGCAAGGCGACAGCTCCCGCAAGCGAAACCAGCAAGGCCACAAGGGAGAAGACACCCGATGTGATCGGCGGCGCGCCGACAAGAGGGGAAATGATGAACCCTGCAAGCACCGCGCCGACAATCCCAACAATGATGTTAAGAAAAATCCCCTGCTCGGCATCTGTGCGCATCATAATGCTCGCCAGCCAGCCCAAAACTCCGCCGACAATGATGATGTAGATGATCGTCATAACGTCACTCCTTCTTGTTGGGACTTGGTTCAAGACACCCTGTCAGACGGCCGCCTTTGCCTCGCCCAACCGGCATTGACGGCCATGATGTCGCGCCGCGCGACCGCGGACACGCAAGGGGAGGTTCAGGGATTTGCCTCAAGCCTGATGGTGCTCGGCTCCATCATTGCGCCGTCGCTGTTTAATCCGCTGCTGGCTTGGTTCACGCGCCCGGCCGCCCCGGTTCAATTTTGGGGCGCGGCGTTTTTGGCTGCGGCGATTATTGCGGCGCCTGCATTCATCTTGCTGTGGTGGATGCGGTCCTTGGGGACGGATGCCCAAGCCGCACCCCGGCCTTAAGCGCTAAATTCCGCCGATCACGCTATCACGGCCTAATTTGGCCAATTCCGCGATCAGCGCCTGTGCGCAGGCATCTAGTCCTGCTTGATCGACCGA
>JBJTAW010000160.1:0-5393 GCA_046091025.1 Chakrabartia sp.
GTCTATGTCGGTCCGGAAGCCGAATTCTTCATGTTTGACGATGTGAAGTTTGAAAATGGCTATAACACCAGCTCTTACAAGCTGGATGATATTGAGCTGCCGACCAACACCGGCACCCATTATGAAACAGGCAATCTGGGCCACCGTCCGCGCGCAAAGGGAGGCTATTTCCCCGTTGCTCCGGTCGATTCGGCTCAGGATATTCGCGGCGAAATGGTCACGACCATGCTCGAAATGGGCCTGCCCTGCGACAAGCATCACCATGAAGTGGCCGCCGCTCAGCATGAGCTTGGCCTGACCTTCGGCACGCTGACGCAGACCGCCGACCGCATGCAGATTTACAAGTACGTCGTGCACATGGTCGCCCAATCCTATGGCAAATCGGCAACCTTCATGCCGAAGCCGATCAAGGAAGATAACGGGTCGGGCATGCACACCCACTTGTCGATCTGGGAAAAGGGCAATCCGCTCTTCGCTGGCAATGGCTATGCGGGCCTGTCGGACACCTGCCTTTATTTCATCGGCGGCATCATCAAGCATGCCAAGGCCGTGAACGCCTTCACCAACCCAACGACGAACAGCTATAAGCGCCTCGTCCCGGGCTATGAAGCACCGGTTCTGCTCGCTTATTCGGCGCGCAACCGCTCGGCTTCTTGCCGTATTCCCTATGGCACTGGTGCCAAGGCAAAGCGCGTGGAAGTCCGCTTCCCCGATGCGATGGCCAACCCCTATCTCGCTTATGCAGCTTTGCTGATGGCGGGTCTGGACGGCATTCAGAACAAGATCCACCCGGGTGATGCCATGGATAAGAACCTCTATGATCTTCCGCCGGAAGAACTGGCCCAGGTTCCGACCGTCTGCGGCTCGCTGCGCGAAGCGTTGAAATCGCTCGAAGCGGATCACGCCTTCCTGCTCAAGGGCGACGTGTTCACCAAGGATCAGATTGATGCCTATATCGACATCAAGATGGCCGACGTCGCCCGTTGGGAAATGACGCCGTCGCCGGTTGAATTTGATATGTATTACAGCTCTGAATTGAGAGCCTCTCCGCCCAGCGGATACCAGAAGCGCCCGGGGGAAACCTCGGGCGTTTTTGTATGCGCTTGCTTGCCTTGCGCACAGGCGCGCCTAAAACCGGGCCGAACTCGTGATGGAGATGTTTATGACCCGCCTGCCCCTTGGCCGCCTGATGGCGTTTGCAGCCCTTGGCCTTGCTAGCCCTGTCTGGGCGCAATTGAGCCCGGCTGAAACGCGGATGACGGCAACAGTCGATGCAGACTATGAACGCACAGTCAGCCTGCTCGAACGGTTGGTCAATCAGAATAGCGGGTCAATGAATCTGGCGGGCGTCGAGGCGGTCGCCAAGATCATGCGGGATGAGCTAGAGCCTTTGGGCTTTCGCGTCGTGTGGAAGGATATGTCCGCCACCAAGCGCGCCGGGCATTTGATCGCGACGCGCAAAGGCAGCAAGACAGGCAAACGCCTTCTTTTGATCGCGCATCTCGACACGGTGTTTGAAGCCGACTCCCCCTTCCAGACCTTTGTACGCCGCACGGGTCCGGGCCTGGATGAAGCCGAAGGGCCGGGCGCTGGCGATGATAAGGGCGGACTGGTGACCATCGTCACGGCTCTGCGCGCCATGCAGGCGGCGGGCACGCTGAAAGGGGCCAATATCGACTTCCATATGACGGGCGATGAGGAAGATAGCGGGGAGCCCATTGCGCTCGCGCGCGCAGACCTGATTGCGGCGGGCAAGCAAGCGGATGTTGCGCTCGATTTTGAAGGGCTGGTGCGCGATGAGGGCCGCGACATGGGCTCAATCGCCCGCCGATCCTCCAACAGCTGGGTCGTCACCGCCACTGGCCAATCCGGCCACAGCTCTGGCATTTTCAGCGCCAGTGCAGGCGATGGCGCAATCTTTGAACTGACCCGTATCATGAGCCGCTTCCGCACCGAATTGCCGCAGCAGAACCTCACCTTCAACGTCGGCATTATCACCGGCGGGCAGGAGGCAGCGCTGGATGGCGATGGCGTGCGCGCAACGGCCAAGGGCAAAACCAATATCATCCCCGGCATCGCCCTTGCGCGCGGCGACTTCCGCACCCTCTCACAGGATCAGACCACCCTTGTCCGCGCCAAGATGGCGGCCATTGTAAAGGATCACGCGCCCCTCACAGCGGCGACCATCGCCTTTGATGAAGGCTATCCCCCCATGGCGCCAACGGCAGGCAATAAGGCTGTGCTGGATCGGCTGAACAAGGTGAATGCCGATCTCGGCTTGCCAGAGATGCCCGTGCTTGACCCCCTCAAGCGCGGCGCAGGCGATATCTCCTTCGTGGCATCCGATGTGGATGGTCTGGCCGGGCTTGGCCCTTATAGCCGGGGCGATCATGCGCCGGGCGAAACGGTCGATCTGCTAAGCATCAAGACGCAGGCCAAGCGGGCCGCCATCCTCATTTCCCGTCTTGCGCGCGAAAAGCGCCGCATTGCCGATTGACGTTAATGTAAAAAACCCCACATCGGTGGGGAGAGATTAAATCACCGACTCGAAGAATTCTAAGGAGAGATGTACATGGACAGCTATCTGAAAAATTACATTAACGGCCAATGGGTCGACAGCATTGGCGGCACGCGCCACCACGTCATTTCGCCGTCAACCGAAGAGCCAACGACCGAGATCACGCTGGGCACTCAGGCGGATGTTGATGCCGCAGTTGCTGCTGCCAAGGCCGCATTCAAGACCTTCAGCCAGACGACCCGGGAAGAGCGGATCGCGCTGATGGGCCGCATCATCGAAGAATATAAGAAGCGCGCCATGGACTTGGCCGTGTCGATGGCCAAGGAAATGGGTGCGCCTGTCAGCTTTGCCTCCACCGCACAGGTGGGTGCAGGTATTGGCGGGTTTATGGGCACGATTGAGGCGCTCAAAAATTTCGCCTTTGAAGAGCAAATGGGCGGCGCCAAAATTGCCTATGAGCCCATTGGCGTTGTCGGCCTGATCACGCCTTGGAACTGGCCGCTCAACCAGATCGCGCTGAAGGTCGCGCCCTGCCTTGCGGCGGGCAACACGATGATCCTGAAGCCGTCGGAAGAATGCCCAGCCAATGCGGCCATCATTGCGGAAATCCTGCATGCGGCAGGCGGGCCCGCAGGCGTGTTCAATCTGGTGCAGGGCGATGGCCCGACTGTTGGCCAGGCCATTTCATCACACCCCGGCATTGATATGGTCAGCTTCACAGGCTCCACTCGCGCCGGCATTTTGGTGGCGAAGGCCGCTGCCGACACCGTGAAGCGCGTGCATCAGGAATTGGGCGGCAAATCTCCCAATATCGTCCTGCCGGGTTCTGACCTTCCCGCCGTGCTGCCCGCCACCGTCTCCGGCGTGTTCATCAATTCGGGCCAGAGCTGCATCTCACCCGCGCGCAGTCTCGTCCATAAGGATCAGGAAGCCGAAGCCGTCAGCGTCATCAAGAATTTGATGGCCAGTGTGCCAGTTGGCGATCCCTTGCAGGAAGGCGGGCATATCGGCCCCGTCGTCAACAAGACACAATATGAAAAAATCCAAGGCCTGATCCAATCCGGCATTGATGAAGGCGCCACGCTGGAAACAGGTGGCACGGGCCTGCCCGCCAACGTCAATCGCGGCTATTATGTAAAGCCGACGGTGTTTTCCGGCGTGACGCCTGACATGCGGATTGCCCGCGAAGAAATCTTCGGTCCGGTCGCCGCTGTGATGACCTATGCAGATTTGGATGAGGCGATCGAAATTGCCAATGACACCGAATATGGCCTGTCGGCGGTGATCTCTGGCGATCCCGCCAAGGCGGCCAGCGTTGCGCCCAAGCTTCGGGCGGGCATGGTTGCCATCAACGCATGGGGCCCAACCCCCGGCACGCCCTTTGGCGGCTATAAGCAATCGGGCAATGGGCGCGAAGGCGGCCTCTTTGGTTTGAAGGACTTTTTGGAAGTCAAATCGATCAGCGGCCTACCTGCCTAAACGCTTACTGGTTTTTCTGAGAAAAACCGCTCAATGAAGGGGCCATGCGTCGTCATGGCCCCTTTTTTATGCCCGCCCTCCTGCTGCTGGCACTGCTGCTTGCGGGATGTATTCCCCGCCCCCTTGATCGACATAAGGCGCCCCGCCACAAGCCGCCCGTGCCCAGCAGCGCTTTGATCCGGCAATGCACAGCAGACCTCAATCGACTGGGCGCCAAATATAAAGTTCTGCCAGATTATCGGGGGCAAAATGGATGTTCGGCAATCAACTCTGTTCTGTTGACCAGTGCCGGGGCGAGCATCACAAATTTGCGCGCCGCCCAATGTCCGCTCGCCCGCAGCTTTGCCGCCTGGGTGCGCGGGCCATTGCAACAGGCCGCGCGGGATTTTTATGGCATGCCCGTAGTCCGCGTTGAAACCATGGGCAGCTATGCCTGTCGGCAGGTCCGCGGCGTTGCCTCCACCAACATGTCCGAACATGCAAATGCCAATGCCATTGATGTGGGCGGCTTTGTTCTGGCCAATGGCCGGCGCATCACGGTTTTGGCAGGGTGGACAGCGGGCACTAAGGACGCCCAATTCCTCCGAGAGTTGCGCAAATCGGCCTGCAAACGGTTCCAGACCGTGCTCACGCCCGACTATAACGCGGCCCATCGGGATCATTTCCACTTTGACTTGGGCCGGGGCCCCTATTGCCGCTGAGCCCGTGCCATCCTAGATTAATCCAAATGACAGACAGAAAAATACCCGCACGGGTCTTCGCGCGTGCCGCACAGGATGCGCAAACCGCCAAGAAAAACCTTTCCACCCCGCAAACAAACAGCCCATCCTATAAGCTTGCCTTTCAGGATGAAGAATTTCTGCTGCGCGATGACATGCGGCCCGTCCGCTTCCAATTGGAATTGCAAAAGCCAGAGCTGTTGCTCGATGAGGCCAAAATTGCGTCCACTTTTGTCTTTTATGGCTCGGCCCGCATTCCAGCGCCGGGCGTCGCCTCTGGCCATGCCGACCCCAAAGTCGCAAAGCGGCTTGAGGCCCTATCCCCTTATTATGACGAAGCCCGTAAACTGGCCCAAATCACCAGCGGCATTCCGCGCGATGAGGCGGGCTGGCGGCATTTTGTCGTCTGTTCCGGCGGGGGGCCGTCGATCATGGAAGCCGCCAACCACGGCGCGCATGATTTGCGTGCTGACTCAATTGTCCTCAACGTCGTGCTGCCGCATGAGCAAATGCCCAACAGCTATGTGACGCCAGAGCTCAGCTTTCAGTTTCACTATTTCGCGCTGCGCAAAATGCATTTCCTGCTGCGCGCCCGCGGCGTTGCCATTTTCCCCGGCGGATTTGGCACGTTTGATGAAATGTTTGAGCTTTTAACCCTGATCCAGACGGGCAAGGTC